>JAHPYV010000084.1 GCA_019058495.1 Promethearchaeati archaeon | reverse complement strand
GGATAGGGTCTGGTTGTAGAGCTAAGAAACTTAGGGCGTCTGGGCTCAGTTGTATTCCTGCCTTCAACAGAACCCTCACTACACTTTGTATTCTCTGATTGCTGCTCAATCGGCTCCCCACAAGAGTTGCTGCGATTCAATGCGTAGATAAGCATCCACTAACTACGGTTACTCCCATTTATTAAAAGATGGGTGCTCTCTCAGAAAGAGTTTTAATACGATCAAAGGTAGTCTATTCCAATGGGTCAGAGCGTCAAATAGGGCGCCGTGGTAGCCAAGGGCTAACATTTTCGGCAGCTGATTGAGTTTGTTAGCCGGCAACGTCCGGTTAAGGCGCGGGACTGTGCGTTGTTTTTGCGCACCTCGACTCGAGATCCCGTTCCCCTTTCGGGGAGCACCGGTTCAAAATAGCCGATGACGCGACTGGTGATTCATCGGCCAAGAAACTCCGGTCCACGGCGCCATTTCTTTTCACATGAGATCTGGGATGGATCATAAGAAGGTCAATCAACACGTGTCGTAGCAAAATAACAGAGAGATGTGAAAGTTATGTTAATAGTGGTGCGGGGGGAGGGCTTCGAACCCCCGCAGGCATGCGTAGATTGTCAAGTCAAATCGGCAGTCTTCTACGCCGGTAGGTCCTGAGCATAGGTCACGTCGGAACGTGTCTACCTCCTTTGACCAGGCTCGGACACCCCCGCGCCTATGAAGCAAGTATTAGATAACGTCTATAAACGGGTGTTTGACAACGATTAATCTCGGATTGTTTCTAGTCTGGCAAGCACTTGAAGGATCATTGTTCTCGCGTATGGGGGACAGTTTGGGTCTTGCGAAACCTCCTCAAGAACCGATATTGCATTTGATGCCCTTAGGGCGAAACTTCCTTTCCCTAACTGTAGCTCACTGATGGCATTGTTCGCTGCTCTCTTGATGTTTCTTGGTATCTGCGCTTCAGGCTTTATGATACCGCTTAAGATCTGGATGGCTTCGTCAATAGTCTGTTGGTGTTTCTGGGTTGCTCTTTTACTCATATTACTTCTCCTCGGTCTATCAGTGTCTCTGACAATGAGATATATAATAGGGTACGCCAATTCGACAATGTGTGAAGGGTCATGTTTGATAGAAATACTTTTCCCTAAAGAGGTTACTGATTTATGAATGAACAGGTCAAGAAAATGGCTGAGCTGCTGAGATCGGGCGCTACCATGTTGCAGGATGTTTGCCCTACGTGTGGTTCACCCCTTTTCAGATTTGAGGATAGAGTTTTTTGTGCGAAATGTGGGGGGTTCTCATCTAAGGTATCTGATGCCCCTAAGTCAGACAACACGGAGGCGGTAGTTGCCCAGTTGACTTCGACAGTACTAAAGAAGCTAATGGAGCTAGATGTCGAAGTAAACAAGACGACGGACTTCGAGAAATTGTACAAGTTAGCGAAAGTGGTTCTTACACTTCTAAAAGCACTTGAACTTCTAGCAAGGTTAAGAAAGCCGTAATTAACTCGGGTTGAATTGAACATGAATGGGTTGGGTATTTACTCAGATTTTCCATCTTTTTCGCACTTCGAAATAAAATTTTCTTTGAATACCTCAATGGGCAAAGCCGTGATTCTTATTGTCAACGGGTTTGGCGCATTGAATACGTATGAAGATGATATCGAGACATCAGTTGCGGGACATTCCGGCGCGTTTTCGGTAGAGAGATCCTTTGAAGTTGGAATGGCTGAAGGATTGTACTTCAACTATATCGACAGGCACGAGGCAGAGCGTATCACAAAGCTTTCGCCCCTCCCATCATCGGTCGATTTCTTGGTATATGTCAACTACAAATACAAGAAGGGGGGAAGGTTCGTGAGCCTACTGCCTGACCGTTACCTTATCAGGTTCTCTTTCGAGGCTTCCTTAATTAGAGTCTTTCAGCTAGGCGGATTGAGGCGAACTCCCCCTGATGATGTTATAGTGCTCGTTGCAGGTCTAACAGATTCCTGTGCAAAGTCGTATGGTTTTGAGGGAGTAGTATTGAATATCGAGGGTTTGGAAGATTCCAGAAAAACTGAAAAGATAGTTTGACCTATTCATTCTCATTACTCATTGCAAAAACGGCTGGGGGTATTGGCTTGGTGTCATCTGAGGATATACGTTCTGCCGCGGAAGCTGAGCTCTATGAGCTCTCGATGCCAGGGCGCCTAGTGGGCAGAGCTGTAATAGACGGGGGCGCCAGAATAGTGGGTATTGTAAGAAGTATCAGAGTCGCTCTTCCAGACCTTCGGGTTGAGCTTATTGTTAAGGGGCTAGATGTTGAGTTCCCCGTTGATGTCAAGAATGTTAGTGCCGTGGGTAACGTTGTTCAACTTCAGAACACAATCAAAGATGCCGATGTAGTGGAATTGCATGATGTGGCCAGATTGCGAAAGGAACTCTGGGAAGAAATTAGATCCTACGTTGTTGGGAAGTAGAATTTCTAGGTCACTTGCGCTTCCAACCGATTGCGGAGATCTAGTAAGATATTTCAAGGGACTGTGGCTTTCCAAGCAGTTTTTCCGAGGCTTTCTTAACGGCTTCCCTATTCTCTCGGGTTGTATAGACCCTGACTATATTCATGTATCCCCTAAGAAGATCTATAATCCTGGAGGCATCGCTTAGTCTACGTGGAGTCTTTCTCCCGTCAGTGTCCTTATTGAACATAGGGATCTCCATTTGCTCAGGTGACATAGCATGGGAAGTTGCAACTGAGGGCAAGGAAGGAACGTCAATTGTCACTCCTTCAGGAGGTAGATTAGATGCCGCGGCTATCTCATTTTCGAGTTCGACTCGGATTTTCTCGTTTGTTAAGACACTAGTTAGCGTTTCATCCTTTGCCAGAAAGGTTTTTTCGTAGGCTTGTTTTAGTAATTCTCTTCTCTCGAGCATTTCAATAACATTTCTAGATCTCTTTGATTCTTTCAAATAGGTCCACATTGTGTAGTCATCCAGTTCAAGGTAGTCTTCAACCTTGTCGAATTTTGTAAGCTCCAATTCGTCCTTAGCTAGGTTCATTGCCCTTTCAAGCATTATTTGCGCTGCTCTTGAGACGCGGTGGAAATATATCGCTCTAAAAGATTCTATTCTGGCTAAAATGAAAGTTTCAAGTGTCGTCAAAGCCGTGAGATCAACGGCAATACTGTTATCCAATACATCCATCGTATATATGAGGCGGAATATGTCGACATGCCCATACTCGGCACCAGTATGGTAGGTGTCCCTTCCGACGAAATCCATCTTATCAACATCTACAGCACTCGATATTATCTGATTTGCAAACATCTTCTGGGTATTCTTAAGCCTGCCGACGGCAAGTTCGCTGACTCTGGTTGCATCCATACCTTCTCTTTTCATTATATCCGCAATCTCGCTCTTTCTTATAATCCAGGTACTCATGTCTTCGTGTGTCTTGTTCAGGTTCTGCATCAGAATAGGTTCAAAAACATGCGAAAACGGTCCATGCCCAACATCATGAAGAAGAGCCGCAATTTTTATCTCCTGCACTTCGTCGTTTGTGAGCTGACCGTTTTTTTCCATGTTGCCAGCTAATTCTCCGGCCAGGTGCATTACGCCCAAAGAATGTTCAAGACGACTGTGACACGCGCCTGGGTAAACGAACTCAGCCCCCACCAACTGTCGGAGTCTCCTTAGCCTTTGGAAGGGGTACGTGTCTATAAGGTCCTTCTCCAAGCGGTTTATGTGAATGTAGTTGTATAGGGGGCACTTAATGAATCCCCATACTTTTGCCATATTCAATCTCAACTCGAACCATACTTAATGATTAGGATCTTATTGAACGTTATCTATCATCGGTAGAGATATTTGCTTCAAACGACTCGCCGGAATCGTTGAACTATTCACTTTTGGTTCCTTGTAGCATCTTTTCTACTGTCTTCAATATTGAAGAGATGGTTTCGTGTTCATCGTCTCTCAGACCCACAATACAAAGCGACGCCTTCCCAGTATTTGCTGATGTTCTTCCCGCAAGAACCTTCGCAAGTAGTTCTCCTCCGGTTCCCAACAAAGTAAAGGCCGCAGGCGCGTTTTCCCCAGTCATTCGTCCAATAGGCGTTGCAAGTGCCATTGTTCCAATTCGATACCGGTTGCCCCGATCCGTTACTAGGACAATCAACGCATTTTCCAGATGTATGATTGAAACGGAAATTTCCGCTCCTTCGATTTCACAGGATTCTTCAACAACTTTTATTGTCATTCAGCATTCACATTCCATTAATTCTCACAAAGCGGTGACAAGTTAACCGCGAATTCCTGATTCATGCATTGATAACTTCCCATTCGAATCACTAGAGTAATCTTGGAAGGGTATTATAACTGTCGGATAGACAATATAGTATATCAATAGGTGGTTACGTTGTCTGCGATTCCTCCTCCTTTGAATTATTTTCCTTATCCATCAATAAGACGGTACCAAGATGAGTTCATGAGAGTTGTGTATGAGGCAGTAAAGAATGGTGAACATGTTGCTGTCGCTGCCGCAAGTGGCCTTGGCAAGACAGTTGCTGCCCTTTCGGCTATCCTTCCGCTGTCCAAAGAGAATGGTCTAAGAATACTCTATGTTGCGCGAACCCACAAAGAGTGCGATAGGGCAATCGAAGAACTCAAAGTTATTAGCAAGTTTACAATTCCTGTGAGTGGAATATCTATACGTGGTAGATCCGAAGCTTGTTTCAACAAACTCATTTCAAAACACGCGTTGGACGCTAGAACTGCTATGGAGGTCTGCAGAGAACTCAAGAAACGTGGTTCATGCAGTTTCTTTCAAAAACTCAAGTCTGGAACCAAAGGTCTAGAGCGAATTCTGGCAAGGATCGCAACGCAGCCAACCTTATTCAACGAAATCGTGGAAATGTCTAGAGAACTAAGTGTATGTGCTTACGAACTAGCTAAACTTGTTATTGGCAGAGTTGACGTGGTCGCGCTAAGCTACAATTATCTCTTTCACGATGAAATCAGGCAAAATCTATTGAGGAATTCTGGCCATCCGCTTTCTTCCTATGTCTTGGTTATGGATGAAGCTCACAATCTGCCAGACGTCGCGGTTAACATGAATAGTGTTAGAATTAGCAACTCTACATTGAGACACGCGGAGCTAGAGGCGAAGAAGTTCGGACTATCTGATGCGTACGGATTTGTCAGGAATGTCCGAAGAGTGGTTGAAGGGCTTGGCGGAATTACACAGGAGGAAGTTGCTCTCCCTGGCTCGGTTCTGGTGAAACAGATTGCCGATCAGCATGGCGTTGGATCTGACAAACTTGAGAAATTACTTGTGAAACTACATCAATACGGACAATCGATCAAGAAGTCTCTTCTCGAAAATGGGAAGTTGCCAAAATCCAATGTTCATCGCGTTTCCAATTTTCTTCTGAAATGGTTAGAGACTTCAAGTAAGCCAGACTACATTCATATTTTGGCTAGGAGGGGGCGCGATGACGATCTTGGCAATTTTGGCACCACTTATCTGGAGATCGTCTGTCTTGATCCAGCTGAAGCGGCCTCACATGTCTTATTAGATGTCCACTCGAGTATCAGCATGTCAGGAACGCTAGAGCCCATCGATTGCTACATTGACGTTATGGGGTTCCCAGCAGGAACGAAAGGATACCTATTTGATACTCCGTTCCCAAGAGAGAATATTAAGGTGATTGTCTGCAAGGGCGTCACGACTGCACTTAGTGAGAGATCAATGTCAATGTATCGAAAACTTTCGATACGCATTGCAGAAGCCGTTGGCTCCACGCCTAGTAATACGGGTGTTTTCGCGGCTTCGTATGATGTCCTCCACGGGCTAATCGAGGCAGGTCTTGGGAGTCTTATACAGAAACCACTGTTTGTAGAATCATCGCAGTCCACATCTAGCAAGAACGATGCCTTGATTGAGCTATTCCGTAAGAGCGCTTCGTGCGGTGGAGGGGTTTTGCTTGGCGTGCAAGGCGGTAGGAACTCCGAGGGTCTTGACTTGCCGGGTGATTTGCTGGACACAGTCGTGGTTGTCGGCGTTCCGTACGCGAGGCCGACGCCGCGTGTGAGGGCGAGTATTGATTACTATGAGGATAAGTTTCCAAAGAAAGGAAAGGAATATGGATATGACATACCTGCTGTCAGAAAGGCTGCTCAAGCCGCCGGGAGAGCATTTAGATCAATCGATGATAGAGGCATTGTGGTTTTTCTGGATGATAGGTTTGCAAGACCCCCTTGCATCAGACTTTTGCCTCTTTGGATCCGTAAGTCTTATGATGTACTTCCCGATGATGATGGAATCCTCTCAAACGAGGTGTGCAAGTTCTACAGCCCACAGGTATCCTCAAAAAACTAAAAAGCCATTCGATTCTCATCTGACTATAATTCTTGATGGAGCCAAGAGTCAGAGCAACTACATATTACCTTCAGAGTGGGTTCATCTTCGTTTGCGAAATCTGTTGGGGATGGAAAGTTTTGATCCTTATTGAAACGCTGGTTGGATCGATAGACTCCCTGCTTGGTGGCGGAGTTGAGAGTCGAATCCTAACCCATATATATGGTGTGGCAGGCTCAGGTAAGACATCGATTGCGTTGCAGTGTGCCCTGAACTGCATGTCCAAGAAGTGGAAGGTGATCTACATAGACGCTGACTGTTCCTTTTCCAGAAGGCGTTTCCTTCAGATCTCGTCTCGCTTCAAGAATCTTGATCTTTCACACTTCCTTCTTATATCGCCTAAGTCGTTCCCCGATCAATCAGATACGATCGACTCAATTGACATGCTAGTTAAGGAGGGTGTGCGGTTGATTATCCTCGACTCAGTGGGGTCTCTTTACAGATGTTCAGTTGGCCAAGATCGAGAAGAGAATGCTTATTTCAACAAGGAGCTGTGTAGACAAATGGCAATGCTACTACATGTGTCTGAGGAATTTGACGTAGCGACAATAATACTAAATCAAGTTAGTGGAACTTCCCTCCAGAAATCAAAAATAGACTACATCCCTGTAGCTCAACAGGTTGTCGACCCATGGTGTAAGGTCTCACTGAGACTCGAACGATTGGCTGAGCCTCCCGGAAGGAAAGCAGTCCTAGAAAAACACTACTCTCAGCCCATTGGATCCTCGGCTGAATTCTCGCCAAACGATCTCGGCGCCTCTTGATGAGGACAGTCAGGTTAATCTTAGATCTGATGTATTCAGAAGGTCGTGTAAGACATGGACGTCTTGACAGTGGCATTGGCTCTCTGGTTCATTTTTCCTGCTTATGCCGCAAATGCTGTACCCGTTCTCGTGGGAGGGGGTACCCCAATCGATTTTGGCAGAAATTTCATCGATCGGCGCAGGATCTTCGGAGACGGAAAAACGGTACGAGGGTTTGCAGGAGGCTTAATTGGTGGTACCCTTGTGGGAGTTTTTGAGGCATTCATCTCTGCTTATATTATCTATAACTTGGAGAATTTGACTGTTCTACCTTCTATCTCAATTGAGACTCTGCAATGCACACCCTTAAGAGCATTCTTGATATCACTGGGAGCGCTTCTTGGTGATCTAGTTGGCTCATTTGTGAAAAGAAGGATGGGATTAAAAAGAGGAGCGCCCGTACCGCTTCTAGACCAGCTGACATTCCTGATTATGGCTTTCGTACTTGTTTCTTTCTTATTCCCATTCCAGTTGGAGTACGCTATTATCCTGTTTGTTTTGACGCCTTTAATACACGTCGCTGCTAACATCATCAGTTACCTCATCGGGCTAAAGAAAGTTCCATGGTAGGGCTAATTCAGAATAAGGGTACGCCTTTCTATTGTGTCACTATTATTGGAACTTACCGCCCAACATTACGTTTAGCAGTATATATGAAGCGAACAGCAGACCCATCCCTGCCACTAGTAGCAACTTTGAGTAGCTTGGTCTGTACACATGGCGGGTGCTCTGGTAAATGATGATGAGTCCTATGAAGCCAGCAAAGAGAAGGATACTGGCAGCTAAGCCCTCAACGATAAACTGATAATCGAGTGAAGGATAGATCAAGAGTGCTCCGCCGGATGAAGTTGATCCCATTGATCGCAAAGTATCTCTATATACAATGTCCCAAATTCCTCCACCAAACACGAATAGGATGAATATCAGTGTTAAGGTAAACAGAGTGGAACCTGAAGGCTTCTCAGGCATCTTCAGACTTGGCTTGGTAAGCCTCAGCTTCGGTTTCCTGATGAATCCGGGCCACCAGACTCGCACCATGTTCCACCGATCTCTCTTCACGATGCTTCTGTGATTTGCAGACTATTGCTTGGTGAAGTTTATAAATCTGCTGTAATATTAACTTTTTTCCTTAAGGGCAATAGTATGGACGTTCATGTTTGGAGGCGCTACTGATAAGTGACCAAGGTGGATCCAACTATTCATTATGTCCAATCTGCAAAGCCAGAGTGATTAACTATATCAACTTATTTTGCTTCTGTCATGATAAGGCGTTTGAGAATATTCGTAGATGTAACACAGATTAGGTCAATGCTC
Organism: Promethearchaeati archaeon; assembly: GCA_019058495.1. GTDB lineage: Archaea > Asgardarchaeota > Atabeyarchaeia > Atabeyarchaeales > Atabeyarchaeaceae > JAHPYV01. The sequence goes on along the minus strand of JAHPYV010000084.1, from coordinate 2,488 downwards.
ATGGCTCGCTAACAAAATGAGAAGTATCTTCGTTTGCTAACTGAGAATCCAAACGTAGGTGAATGAGTTGTTGACGTAGCTGTGCATCTGCTTAAAAAGGGTGCGTCTGAAAAACTCTGAGGTCAATATTGCGTCAATTGCAGCGGGCGGTTATTCCTTATTCTGCTGCTTTGGCTTTCAGCTTTGATTTACACTCACATTTGGTGTTAATGCATAGTTGCCAGGGTCTCTTGCCTTTCATTCTTACGACGATAATCGGAAATCCACAGGTTTGGCATTTCTTTTCTGTTGGTTGTATGACTCCAGTTTGGGGGACAGGAGCGCTAAAGCTGCAATTACCATTCCGAAAACTTGTGCAGCCAATGAACCTTTTTCCTGTCTTTCTAGATCTAATGATCATTAACTCGCCTGTCTTACAGACTGGACAGATTCCTATCGTTACTGATTTTCGAATGACCCTCTGTAGTGCTTCATCAAGTTCTGCTCCTATGACTTTCTCGGTTGCTTTGAACTTCTCAAGAACAGGTCTTAGAAAGTCGATGGTCGTTGAGAGAACTTCTTCTTTTTTCAATTTGCCAGATTGAATTCTTTCCATATCCTGCTCGAGGTCTCGCGTCATCTCTACGGACAGAACTTGTGATGCGTACTTCCGCAACACGTCAATAACTGCGAAGCCAAGATCGGTTATTGTGAAGTGTTCACCTGTGACATATCCTCGCCGACTTAGAGTGTCTATTATATCTGCCCGCGTGGCTTTGGTGCCGATTTCTTGTTCTTCCATGAGCTTTAATAGCGTGCTTGGATTGTATCTCGGCGGAGGACTCGTGTGTTTGTCCTTTGCGGTACATTCAGTTATCTCAAGGATCTGTCCTTCCCTTATCTCAGGTAGCAGGATCTCGTCGCTTTTGAAGTAAGGTCCATAGAATTTTAGCCAACCTTTCTCGATTATTCTTCTCCCTCTAAGATAGAAGACCTCGTCACCGATCTCTATAGTTACTTTGGCGCTCTCACTTACAGCTGGGTCACCGTAGATTGACATGAACCTTCTGACCACCAAGTCGTAGATCTTCTCTTCTGGTCCAGTGAGCGCGCCATGCGTAGGTAGCACGCCTGTTGGGGTTATAGGTGGGTGGGCTGGGTCGTCTTTCTTTCCTTGATTTGGGATCAGCTTTTCCTTTCTCAACAGCTCTGCCGCAAGGGATTGGTAACTCGAAATTCTGCTTATTGACTCAAGTATCCTCCTCGGATCAAGTGAAGCTGGAATCTTTTGACTGCTTGTCCTCGGATATGAAATCAATGCGGCAAGGTATAGCCTCTCGGCTATCGAAAGTGTTCTGCTCGGCGTAAACGCGAACAACCGATATGCTTCTGTTTGAAGTGCCCCCAAGTCAAATGGATATGGAGCCAGATTTCTGGTGGGCTTCTTGTCAATTTCTTTAACGACGCCGTTCTTGCCTCGACACTTTCTAATGATTTGCTCGGCTTCATTCCTTGTCGGGATTTTGTCTTTTGAGTATTCTAAGATGAAGGTTCTTCCTTCTATCTCTGTCTTTGCGTTGATTGCCCAGTATGGTGTGGGGACAAAAGTTCTAATGGCGTTTTCTCTGTTGGCTATGAACGCTAGTATTGGTCCCTGAACGCGTCCAGTGCTGAGGGTTCTGTATCTGCCCGTGCTACGTTTCACGGCAAGTATTAGTGCCCTTGAAATGTTTATGCCAAAGAGCCAATCGACTTTGTGTCTTGTCTCTCCTGCTTCGGCCATTCGGAGATCTATCTGAGGCAATAGATGTTCGTAGGCTTCAGTCAATTCCTGATCAGTCAATGTTGAGAATTTCATTCTTTGAGCTTTCCTGAGAGCTTCGTCTCCACACGCGTACTTGAGTATGCAGTATGCTATGGTTTCTCCTTCAATGTCATAGTCTGTTGCTACAATGAAGGAATCTGTGCTACGTGAAAGCTCCTGAAATCTTTCTATGAATGGTTTGGTGTTCTCTGCTGCCTTCTCAGCCTGATATTTGGGAACCCATTCCACGTCAAAAACTGGGTAGTCCCAACCTTTTCCAGATTGTTTTAGCGTGTAGAGGTGCCCGAGTGCAGCCATGATCTTTATTCTTTCACCATTTCTCGTGACTTCGTAAAGTGGCAACTCGCCTCTCTTTGGGTTGCTTATGATCTTTTGACCTAAGGCAGTTGCGATGCGCCTAGCTGCATCTGGCTTTTCTGCTATGATCAGTCTGAATTTGCTCTCGGTTTTCAAGCTTATGGGGCGCCTCTTCTGCGAGAACACTTTCATTTGTGGAACCGGTTTTTTCTTGAAGCTAACTTACCTGTTGTTTCTTGTCGAAAGTATGTGAGTTGCCGCTAACTGTTCTTGCTTTTGAAAGAATCTTGGTGTAAAAGCACTCGTTTGGCGGAACGTATAACACAGAGGGTGAAAACGTTTTATCAGTCAAGTTGATTGGTGCGTCTCTGATTAAGACGGCAGGTA
>JAHPYV010000083.1 GCA_019058495.1 Promethearchaeati archaeon | reverse complement strand
GGGTACTAGTTGACCCACTAAGCGTATTCATGGCCAATGTTGCAGCTGACATCGGTTTCCTCATAATGCTCTTCAGCGTCGGGTATATGAAGAAAGAAGAGGACATGGATAGATACTGGTTCTTCATGCTTTTCTTCATAGGCGGAATGATCCTGCTCGTCATGGCTGACAACCTTCTGCAATTGTTCATCGGCTGGGAGATTGTGGGCACTTGCTCATGGGGATTGATTGGATACTGGTACAAGAAGAGCAAAGACTACGATGATCCATGGATAGGGCATATGCTTGAAGGAGACTATAACGCCCACGCTGGAATGAAGGCATTCATAACAACACGTGTTGGAGACGTAGCCCTCCTCACGGCGATTGTGCTTATCTTCATTTTCACTGGCACGTTCAACTACCAGAGCTTAGCCAGTAGCGGCGTATGGGCAACCATGTCAGCTGCAGGTCTTCTGCTTCCAACAGCAATCTTGTTCTTTGGGGGACCAATCGGTAAGTCGGCACAATTCCCGCTGGATGTCTGGCTGATGGAAGCAATGGCTGGCCCGACGACGGTTAGTGCACTTATCCACGCTGCTGCGATGGTTAAAGCAGGTGTGTACCTTGTAGCAAGGTTCCTGCCAATCTTCTTCATCGCTGGATTGGTTTTTAATGAAATGTCTGTGTTCTTCGCTGCGGTAGCTGTGATTGGAGCGTTCACAGCGTTTCTGGCGGCTACAATGGGTTGCGTCCAAAGGGAAATCAAGAAAGTACTTGCCGCTTCAACCATAAGCCAACTAGGATACATGTTCTTGGCGCTGGGTGTGGGCGGTCTTCTGAGTGGTTATGAATCGGGATTCGTTGCGGGAACCCTACTCTTGGCAGTGCACGCGATCTTTAAGGCACTTCTCTTCTTGGGTGCTGGCGCTGTACTTCACTCCGTCGAATCAATCTACATGGATGAAATGGGTGGCCTAAGAAAGAAAATGCCTATCACGTTCATTTGCATGCTGGTAGGCGCGTTGTCTCTCTCAGGCATACCGCCTTTTGCCGGCTTCTTCGGCAAGGAAAACTTTTTTGACCTTCTATGGGTGAATGGGCAAGCCAATATTTTCGTAATGTCATTGTTCGTTATGGCGGCTTTGACTGCGGTCTTCACAGTCTTCTACAGTTTCAGGTTGATTGGCCTGACGTTCTTCGGTCCTGAAAGCAAACACATCAAAGAACTTGAGCATGAAGGACATGAAGTCCACGAAGTTTCCCCAGTGATGTGGATTCCACTAGTGATACTTGCCTTGTTCACGATATTCTTTGGATTTCTCGGTCCACTCTTCGAGGGGTATATGGGTTATCCCATTGGTTTCGCTGAATTCTTCCAAGCGATGTTAAGCCCCACAACATTGATCTTAACCACAATAATAATCATTGTCGGCTTTGTCCCTGCATACTTCCTGTACTTTAGAAGAAGTCTTAGCGCAGAAAAACTAACGAAGAAGGGTAGTGTCCTAGGCAAGTTCCACACATTCTTCTTCAACAGGTGGTATATCAACGCTTTCTACTACAAAGTCTTCGTGAGCGGGTTCCTATCATTAAGCAGGAAGATACGTGGCACGATTGAAGAGAAAGGCATAGACAGGTTCAACTATGCATCGGCTCGTGGATTTGGTCGAATAAGCAACGCTCTGAGAAAGATTCACACAGGTGTCTTGACTGCAAACTTAATCTACATAGTAGCAGGTGCACTGGTTTTCATACTCATATTGGTACTAGCGTAGAAAGGTGAGTCTCAAAATGGTGTTAATGGAATACATTACCCCCGGAACAACGCTTGAACTCTCATTCCTGATATTATTTGCAGCTGCCCTACTCATCTATGGACTTGGCCGCATCACAGGCAAATACACAGGCTGGATCGCAGCCATTGCCTCACTCATCTCAACCCTGTTACTCTTCGACATACTGTCACCTGCTACAACAACTGGTGTGATTGCTGGACCATATGTCTGGATTCAGAATTTTCTGCGTGTAGGACTATACGCAGATGGGCTAAGCTACCCCATCGTCCTGATGATAAGCGCCCTAGGAACCATCACTCTGCTGTATTCTGCCGCCGACATGAAAGAAATTGAGAATGCGCGAGCTTACTACGGCAACATGTTGCTCTTCATTGGCGGCATGATTGGCGTTGTTCTCTCGACGAATCTAATAGAGTTCATCATCTTCTGGGAGGTAATGTTGCTTCCTTCCTTCATACTGATATCAATGTTTGGCGTGACAGATCAGAGGAGGACAAGCGCCCTCAAGTACTTTCTGTACACTCACTTTGGAAGCGCATTTCTAATCGCTGGAGTCTTCGTGATTGGGTTATTCACAGGCACTTTTGATTTGTACACCGGATTGTCGTCTTCCCCTCTTCCACCGCTAATAACAATAGCACAGACAGCGTTTGTTGGTGCTGCCATTCTAATCTTGGTAGCATTCGTTGTCAAGATGGCTATCTTCCCGTTGCACACTTGGCTTCCCTCAGCATACTACGACGCACCTGTGCCAGTAACCCTGCTGCTAAGCTCAGCCATGACGAAGACTGCCGCGTATGGAATCGCGAGAATACTGGTGCTATTCTTCCTTCCACAGATGGCTGGTCTAAGCCTTGGGCTTATGATAGTGGCGGTAATAACAATGTACTACGGTGGCATACTTGCGTTAGCACAAGATAACCTCAAGAGTATGCTTGCATACTCAAGCATGAGCCAGATGGGATACATACTCTTCGGACTGGCGGCACTGAACCTCTATGGTGACCTCGGAGGAATATTCCACATAATAAACCATGGAATCGCCATGGCGGTCATGTGGATAACTTGTGGAGTCTTGCTCAAGCAAGCAGGCACATTTGAATTCAGCAAACTAAGGGGTCTTGGCGCAAAAATGCCTGTGACAGCAATGTGTGCCGTAATCGCTGGTCTTGGAATAGCTGGAACACCGCCATTGAGTGGATTCCAAAGCGAATGGCTGATCTTCCTTGGGGGGACAACCTATCCCATACTGGTCCTTCTGGCGGTAATAGCGACAACACTTACCGCAGGATACTACCTATGGGCGATAAGAAGAATCTTCTTTGGTCCAATCAAGGTCAACCTAAAGAACGTCAAAGATGCTCCGGTAAGAATTCAGATACTCATGTTGGTGCTGATATTCTTCGTAATTCTATTTGGAATCATACCGAACATAGTCTTAGGAGTGATAAGACCAATTCTCCCATTCTAGCGGGGTGAAATCGATCAATGGTTTACGATCCATATGTATTGTTACCGCTGATAATCTCAAGTGTCACAGCGTTGGCCACGTTCAGCCTAGGAACACTCGCTGAGAGATACAAGATCAGTAGAGTCCCTGAGCTACTTAGCTTCATAGGACTGAGTGCCACATTTGTCTCCGTCCTGTACCTCTTCGTTTACAGACTCCCCTCAGGTGTGTTAAGCTATTTCTACGGTTATGGTCCGCCATCAGGCGCTCTCATCGAAGCAGATGCTGCAAGTCTTTTCATGGCAGCACTGATATCTGGACTGGGATTGGCAGTATCGTTATACTCTATTAGCTACATGAGCCGCGACACAGGGTTGCCGAAGTATTACTCTCTACTCCAGCTTCTTGTTACGGGAATGATCGGAGTAGTGTTTGCAGGGGACCTATTCACTCTTTTTGTATTCTTCGAGATAATGTCAATAGCCGCCTATGTACTCGTATCATTCAGAAAGAAGGAGTGGGAGCCAGTTGAGGCTGGAATGAAGTATATCTTCATGGGCGCAGTCGGTAGCACTACTGTTCTCTATGCTATTTCATTTCTCTACGGTATGGCTGGAACTCTTAACATAGCAGCGCTTGCATCGAGAATGCCTAGCATCATTGCCACGCCAGGTGTTGCTTCAATTGCCATAATCATAGTAGTTCTATTGGTTGCTGGGTTTGGAGTCAAGACAGCCGTAGTCCCATTCCACACGTGGCTTATAGATGCACACCCAGCCGCCCCGAGCGGTATATCAGCAATGTTATCGGGAGTTGTGATTGAGACTGCCGCCTTCGCTCTTTTCAGGATTCTTTTTGTAGTATTTCCGCTGACTATTTTCGACTGGAGCCCGGTAATTGGCTTCGTAGCGATAATAACCATGATTGTCGCGTCGATCTCAGCACTCCTACAAACTGACCTCAAACGACTGCTAGCATATTCAAGCATTCTGAATATGGGATTCATTTTCATAGGCTTCGCCATAGCAAACTCTGCAGCCGTCGGGGCGAGTTTCTTCCAAATTCTGAACCATGCAATCGCGAAGGGTCTCCTCTTCTTGTGCGCAGGAGCATTCCTTCACGCAGCCGGTACAAGGGACTTGGGTCAACTGAGTGGAATTGGGAAGAAGATGCCCCTAACGGCACTTGCATTTGGAATAGGCGCTTTCGCGATAGCAGGTGTGCCCCCGCTTAACGGTTTCTACAGCAAGATACTGCTGCTATGGTATGCCGCACTATCTGGCACGGTAATGGGATACCTTCTAGTGATATTCGGACTATTCAGCAGCGCTGTAGCAGTCTACTTCTATCTAAGAATCGTTCAAGTGATCGCCTTCTCGGAACCATCAAAGAAAGTGGCAGACGCAAAGGAAGCTCCAAAAACAATGCTTATTGCAATGTGGATACTAGCAGCGCTCTGCATAATAATTGGCATATACCCGACACCATGGTTCAACTTGATCCAACAGGTCGGGACAGCTCTGACTAATCTTGCTGGATACATAGCAGGTGCCATTTAGGAAGAAGAATTCTAATCTTCTTTCTTCTTTTTCTCACTTGTTTAGCTTGCCCTTCTTACTTACTTTTGCCACCGATCAGAATTTTAATTTGAGTAAGCTCACATTATGATCTGTAAGGAAAGACATCCGGGGAACACAAATGAGACACATCAGTGGATCTGATCCCAATAGTGCCAAGGTAAATAGCTGCAGAAGATGTGGAACTGATGTCGACTTCTGGGTTACCTATCCTCGAATATCTCTGTGCCGATACCACTTCATAGATTTTATGGAGACACGGGTCAAAAGAACAATCGAAAGATACCACATGATCAAAGAAGGCGACAGGGTAGCTCATTCTACAAAACAAAGAAAAACTAGCGAAAAGCCATATGTAGATGGAAGATCGGTTTTCCTCATATCCCAGCTACGCGATTAGATCTTTGGGGTCTATTATCATGAAAGAGAAACAAGAACAAACGCGGAGGCAACAGCAAATCCGGATACCCGGCGTTTACAGGTACGTGACGCTGGGCTTGCTCTTACCAATTCTCGTATTCATTGGAATGGTTTTAGGGTACAACTATGGTATCCCCTTTGGTGATTTCTCTGCAGTAATCTTCGCCGGAATAGGAAGCGTTGTCGGTCTACTCATAGCCACTGTGGTGATAGTTAAAATCGCCCTCTACTGGGATAAGAAGATTCTGCGATACGTAAGGAAACCTGGGGTGAAGCGGTCGGAAAAACGCAGCAGAAAAACTTGAGCGATCGATAGATACGCTTCATTTTCCCTACTGGAGAGAAGAGTATCGTTATGTAAATTTATAAATAGGTAGCGATCACTATTCCAAGTCACCAAGTTCATAGACACAGCGGGGGTAGCACGTAGAAATTGTGCGCTAGCATGGCGACGAGATATGCCTACCTCAACGCGAAGATAAGAGCAATGATCTCCAAGATGCTGAGTGCTGGAGATTATGAGAAGATGCTACAAGTAGATACATTCGAGGAATGCGTTAGGATGCTCAGCACGACGTCGACAGGTAGCGAACTTACCGAGTTGCTCACCAAATCAAGGGTAGACCTGGTTGAAGTTGATCAGGCTCTGACTGGTGTATTCGTAAGAGCGTTTAAGTTGATCTCTGGATGCCCCCCTAGTAATGCTAGAGAGTTCTTGGGGAAGTATCTTGGTAAGATAGACTTGGATGGTTTGAAAACGGTTATCCGAGCGGTTCATAGCAGGATGCGAAAAGACGAAGCTCTCAAATTTATCATTTCATCCTCGGAGAAGACGAGGAACGAGTTTGCTAGACTCATTGAAGCGCAATCAGTGGCCCAGCTTGTGGAGGAAGTCAAAGACAGGGCTCTCAAAGAAGCCCTTACGAAAGCATTTCCCTTATATGAGTCCACCAGTTCGACGGTTCCTCTCGAGTCTTCCCTTGACAAAGCTCTTTACAGTCTGCTCTGGGGGTTAATAAAGAGGAAGCTCAACGGAATAGACAGGGCTCATGCCGAGGATCTGATTGGGTGCAGAATCGACCTGAATAATATGTTAGTCGCTCTGAGGTGCAAGCAGCTAGGTTTGGGTTCTTCCGCCTTAGAACTCCTCATAGTACCAATATACCACAGAGTTAGTATCAATGTCGACGAAGTGGTGAAAGCGCGCAATGTGTTAGAGGTCTTGAACATCTTTGCGCCAACCGCGTACAAGGAGATAGTTCGACAGGCACGCGAAGCGTTTGAGAAGGAATCTGATATCACGCAGCTGGAGAACTTAGCAGACCGTTATATGGCTCATCAGAGCTTTAGGGAATTCATCGGTTATTCATTCCATATTGGTGTTGCATTAGCATACCTAAACCTTAAATTCTATGAGTTGCGTAACATCAAGGCGGTGATAGTCGGGAGATACGAGAATATCCCGATCCAGAAAATCCGCAGCGCATTAACATTCTTCTAAATAAATGTGCAGAACGTCCAATTCTGACTCAAGTAGGAGGTGCACTTAAGGCGATGAGTAAGGGAAAGATTGGCAAGCCCATAGTCACACAGAAATTGGCAATAGCGTTGTTTGCAGTGGTAATTACGTTGTCAGTGACTTTAGTGATGGTTAGCGCCCAAGCCACAGCAGAAGACCCGCTATATAAAGGTCTGATTGCAGTTGGAGTGGGGTTGGCGATAGGTTTAGCTGGTCTCGGTGCGGGAGTAGGCATGGGAACAGCTGGCGCTGCTGCAATTGGTGCTATCACCGAGCGCCCTGAAGTCTTCGGCAAAGCCATGATCTTCATAGTCTTCATTGAAGCTATTGCGATCTACGGACTTGTGATAGCATTCATGCTATTTGGAAAAATAACATAGAACACATTATTTCCATTTTCGTATTTGCTCCTATTTCTATCTTTATTTGATGATCTGCAAAGTGCAAAATAGAAGAAATGTAAACGGTGTGAACTAATCTGTCTACTGTCGTCCTATTCAAACAATACTTTTGCTACTTGTATTCTAATGTCGCGCAGTGCTCTTTCGATTCTCGCTTCAAATGTGTTATCAATCGTGATGCTTCCGTCGGTTTTTCTCACAATCACTCCACCAATTGATCTTGGGTTTCCTTGGACAATACCAAAACTTGTCTTCCTTCCTATCTCCTTTTCAACCTGTTTCGCGATACTTTCAAGATCAATGCTAGTTTTCTTCTTATCTGCCAAGGCTACCTCAAGTTCACCGCCACCCAAGCCGATTGCGCCTTCTTTTATTAGTTTTCCGAGAATTCTACCATACTCTCTCGACACTACTAGTTCACGCAACTTGCCTTTACTCTTCTCGATGGCTTCGTTGATAAGCTCTTCTCTGGCTACTAGGATCATCTGTTTTGCTTTGAGCCTGGCTTCCGCGACTTTCTGTCTCTTCAATGAATCCGCTTCTTCCATCCCACTTCGCATGGTTTTTTCTGATTCGCTCTCGCCTTCCTTCATTTTCTGCTCGAGAGTCTCTTTCTTAGACTTTTCCGCATCTTTGATAATTGATCTGGCCTTTTCCTCAGCTTCGCCAATGATCTTCTTTTCGATCTTCTTGATTCGCTCAGCTTCGCCCACAACTTCCATTTTCTCAATCTTACTCTCTATCGGTTCAGTCGTCTCTGCTTTGCTCATTATCCCTTCACCTATGGACTCAATCACCCATAGCCGTTTTTGTTATGATGTCGACGGCGCTTGAAAAGCAGGGTGAAATCTTTGTTTGTAGTTCGGCGCTTTCCTTTTTCGCCTTGTTAAGAATATCGGTGCTTTCCTTCTTGCTTTCCTCTTCCTTCTTCTTCTTGTATTCAGATACCCTTTTCTTGGCATCATCAACTAGCTTCTTCTTCACTGTTTCGGCTTCATCAAGCGCCTTCTTCTTGATCGACTCAGCCTTCCTTGTAGCATCATTGATGATTTCTTCAGCCTGAGCCTCGATTTTCCTTATTGCTTCCAGTGCATTCGTCGTAGATATCACCATTCTTCTACCTTTTCACTCTAGAACGAAGCTTGATATCTGTTCGATTCTATTTATAAGTTTTCTAGCAGATCTCACATGGCAGCCCTTCATGAGTCGTGAGAAAAACTATTAGGGTTCCATGCAGAAAGCCTGAACTACTCCACGGTTACGCGTGGGGTTTCCTGCGAGTATGCTGTCGCGGCCGGCAGACCCCATCTTCGCAGATTACCAAGAAATAGCTCTTGGTAGCCCGTCCACAGGGCGTTCTGTGATAGGAAACGCATCATGATATTGATGGTGCTGTTTCTGTCTCTGTCAATCACGTTTCCACAATCACACTCCATACTACGCTTCCAGAGAGGCATGGCATGTTTTCTTCCGCAGGTGTAGCATCTCTTGGAAGTATCCTGTTCGCTGATTTCTATGACTTTCTTACCTGCAAGTTGTGCCTTGTAGGTTAGAAATCTAGCGAATCGGGACAAGTAGCCACTATTCTGGGTTGATCGGTTGAGACCCCGCGTTGCCTTCTTTGATTGAGCCATCTCCTCGACGTGCAGGTCCTGTAGAATAAATGTGTTGGCTCTTGTGTTGTCAACAATCTTCCTTGACAGTTTGTGCTGGTAGTCTCGAATCTGGTCACTACACTTCTTCTTACATCTCCTCAGAGCTTCGTGGAGGCGGATCCATCTTCTGCTCCGCTTCCTGCAATGATCTCTCCTTGACTGTATGGTATCCGTTTTCGGGTTCCAGTATTTGTCAGGCCTTGGATTCCACGATTCAAAGAACTTTCCGTGCATATTCACCGCTGTAACGGTTTTATTGATGCCTAGGTCAACCGCCTGATATAACCCGTTATCATAATACAGTTTCTCAGGGACTTCGCGGACTATGGAAAGATAGAACTCTTCTCCGTCTCTGTACACGGATACCTGATAGACCTTCTCGAAATTGAAACTCTCAGGAATATGGAAGCTGAGCGGAATACTGTTAAAGAAATGAGTCAGAGTGATCTTCCCTTGTTCGATTATGAATCCACTCTGGTTATAGATCAAGGTGACGAAATGCTTCCCACCTTTGAACCTTGGGGGTCTGGCATCCCTATGCCTCTTTTTCCAAAGTGAGAAGAATGACTTATAGTCTGTATCTAAGGTTCTTAGAACCATCTGCAAGACTTTGGAATACACCCAACCATATTCGGGATACTTTCTCTTTAGTTCGGGCAGATCGTTCTGCTGCTTGATGTAGCTAATGTTTTGTCCAAGAAGTTTCGATGCTTGCTTTCTCTCAGACAAAGCAAAGTTGTAGAGCAGCCTGCATCGCTCAGACAAGTGCCACAGCACATCTTCCTGCTCCCGGGTTGGGAATATTCTAATATTCTGTGTTAGGTGCATCTCTTATCTCGCTCTGGTCTCTCCGACACACCTTTTCGAGACAATATGTAGACGCCTGCTGTATATAACGTCGCCATTTGGCTCCTTATATCGGCTGGCATCGGCAGACTTTCGCAACAGGACTTGGCCGCCACAAAGGTTAAATCTATATTATTATTGACATGATAACGCTTCATCAAAACCCAACAGTGGATCTGAACAGTTCGGCAAGAACACTCCATGACATTCTGCGCGGAGATACAATACCATGTTTACTCCAGCAAAGATGAGCATTGCAAAGATAGTCTGTACAAAGGATGATGAACGAGGAGTGGTAAGGGCCATTCACGAGAATGGCCTATTGCAGTTGATAGATGTTCAGAAGAGACAGGGCTCAGCATCTCGTTCCATAGAATATGAGAAGGACATCGCGTCGCTTCTCGCAAGAGTCGCCAGGATAAATGACTTCCTAAAAACTAAGAAGTCTGTTGCCCCGATGATCAGGAAACCCGTGCACGTATCCGACAAATCGGTCAGTGAAGTCAAGGACTATGCTGACGCTGTATGCGAGAAGACTGAAAAGAAGATAGATGAACTTCGCACGTCCCTTGCGTCTGTTCAGCATGCGAGAGAAGAAGAGCTTGGTCTACTGAAAGTCGCCCAAGTGCTTGAGCCACTTGGGATAGATCTCTCCAATCTTGGTGCGGGCCGAGACCTTTACGCACTCACAGGTATCGTAAAGTCTCTGAGAGTTAGAAGACTGGAATGGAATATCAAGGAAGCAACAAGTGATGTCTATATATTCAATGAATTTCCCATCGGGAAAGCAGAAAGCGTAGTAATCATTGGTGTAATGAACGAGAAAAAGGAAATCCTTGACAGAGTCTTAACCTCGTTCGGTTTCCAGGAGTTCCGTGTCCCGGCTAATGTAAAAGGAACTGCCAGGCAAATTGTTACATCTACGCAGAAAAAGATTACTGATCTTGATAAGCAAAATGAAGAGCTAGAAGATCAGGTGAGGAAGCTGGGGGTGAAATTCGGAGAGGAACTACTTGTCGCTGAAGAGCTTCTTCTTATTGAGAGAGACAAGATAGAAGCCCAACGTCTATTTCGTGAGACAGCGGACACAATTGAGATCTGGGGCTGGGTTCCGCAGAAATCCAAAGGGAAGCTTGAGACGATTGTCGATAAAGCGACAAACAACGCGGCTATCGTGAGCTTCACCGATCCTGATTTCCCGAGTGAAGACTATCCTTCACTGATGAAAGTTCCCGGCTTAGCCTCTCCGTATGCAGAACTTGTGAAGGCTTACGGAACCCCATCTTATCACGAGATAAATCCTACAGATTTCTTCCTCGTTACGTTCCCGATAATATTTGGCATAATGTTCGCAGACATCGGTCACGGCATTGTCCTGCTCGGAGCAGGAG
>JAHPYV010000082.1:9221-11090 GCA_019058495.1 Promethearchaeati archaeon | reverse complement strand
GCCTACGCTATCCCCATTCTTGAGCGGGATCCCTATCTTGGGAAATGACCTAGCTTGTCTCTCTGCAGTTCTGACATCTATGAAGTTGGCTCCAGGGCTAGATTTGAGCACCATTTTCTTCGCCTGCGGGTCGACTAAGAGCGTAATCTCGGACTCAGCGGTCTCCTGAATAAAAATCTTGTTCTTGAAGTTCAGTTTTATCATTCCCGGGTTTGAAGGCATTCGCAATTTTCCTCCCGTGTTAACAAATTCTCTTTCACAGCACTTGCTAAGATCGCAGATGTTCCGCGAGTGATATCTCTCGGGAAATCTCATGAAGGTTCAGTTACACAATCAGTCTTCTCGCTTTAACTAATAAGAGTTTAGGCAGTTCTCCTATCGTGTCTTTTTTGTATTGCGACTTTCACATAAGAGCTGCTAGTTGCATTACAGTGGTTGAAATGGTGAGGTTATAGGCAATCGTAACCTTTGCCTTCTGGAACGTGTGATGCCGGCAGAACGTAACTCTCATATGAAGGCTAAGAGCAGGATATCTGACATCCTCTCATCACTGAAGGGTGGTGGAAAGAAGGAGCGCAACAGCTACAATTACAATTTGTATGTATATGAGCTTATTCTACGTAGATTACTCTTAGGAGATCATGACTATCAAATTCTTTGCGCAAATTGCAATGTTGAGGCAGATCTAGAAAAGCGTACCGGGAGTATTGTAACACGAAGTGCTGAATCACATAGAGAATTGCGAAAGCGAATTATCACGCTTCTTGGTGGCAAGTGCGGTAGACGTAGCTATGTAGGTGATGCTCTACAAATAGATCATGTTTATGACGATGGCGCGGTAGAGTTTAGCAAACATCATCGCGGTTACGAGTTTTACAGTCATGTGTTAAAGGAAATTACTGAAGGCTCTGACAGATATCAGCTGCTGTGTGCCAACTGTAATCGGATAAAGAGGTACGAAAACCGGGCCTGAAAATAGGTATTTGAAAGCGCTCTTGGCAGATCGTACTTTGAGAAAAATGTGATCTATTGCTAGTGGAAAGCAAGTTATTGTAACAAGCAAGTCAAAGGTAGCTGAATTGTGCTTTTGCTCGAGGCAGAATTAGACTTGATCCGACACATAACAAGCTGAGAATAGTTCTTGCTTCCGCGCATTCATGAAGTCGCATGACTATTGAGAGCTGGTAAGTGCGTGCGCATAAGGAATGGTATGAATCTTACTCGTAGTTGGGCGGCAGATAGGTAACCACGAAATTTGTTTTGTTTTACGATTCTCGCAACAACAAGAGAGACTTTTACGTTACTGCCACCCTTTGCAGAAGCTAATACCAGCCAGTAGCCCGTCTCAAGGGCATAGCTGAGTCAAAGACTATTACCAATGTTATTAACGGGATTAGGATGCTTTCCTAGCTTAATACACGCAAATAATATAATATGCGTTGCACTATATACTTACAAGCAGAATCTGGTTTACAGTTATATGGGACGATTAGCTCTCGGCAGTAGTATCTAACGAAGATTGCCCTCGACGGATGGGGGAGTCGGATCGCATAGAAGGGCTATGTTTACACAAAAGCTATGACTGAGATATGGAGGAGTTGAGGAACTATACCCGAACATAAGTCTGGTTCTCGTTCGAGTCGTAAAGAACAAGAGGAGACGATCTCTCCGAGAATAAGAAGTGGCATAGAAGGTTTAGATGAGCTTCTGTTTGGCGGGATACCGTTTAGCAGTCAGGTTTTGGTTGCTGGCGAACCTGGGTCAGGGAAGACAACTTTCGGCATGCAGTTCCTTTACAAAGGAGCAGCTGAACATAACGAGCCAGGCGTCTACGTCACATTCGAAGAACCCCCTCACGCTGTTTTCCAG
>JAHPYV010000082.1:0-9211 GCA_019058495.1 Promethearchaeati archaeon | reverse complement strand
GAATATGAGTCACTTTAGGTGGGATCTTGGTAAGCTTATGAGTGCAGACAAACTAAGGTTCATCGATGCCTCCATTTCATATCCTCTCAACTTGTCCAAGCAAGTTCCAACGAGAGTTAAACCGTTTGACTTAAGTGAATACCTGATGGAAGACTTTTATGGGGATCTTGAGACAGCCGTAAAGGAGATCGGGGCCAGAAGAATAGTGATTGATCCCATTACTGTAATTGGTCTCCATTTCAGAGATCCCATAGAGGCCAGAAGAGAGTTATTCGGTCTCTCAAGACTGTTGACACAGCTTGGCGTCACGTCCATTCTCACTTCAGAGATATCGAGAGGGGCTCAAGTCCTCGGACGATTTGGAGTGGAGGAATTCATCTCCACAGGGGTAATTGTTCTCCGCATGATCGAACAGGGGAGCAGGCGTTTGAGAACAATCGAAATTAGGAAGATGCGCGGGACTGGTCACCAGATAGATATGATCCCAATGGATATTGTCGAGGGCAAAGGCATCAGAGTCCAATACAAACGCCGCGCATAAAAGGATCTGGATTACGCGCCCTGTGCTACCCCTACTTTCCTGGATATGCTTCTACTGGTTTCGAGAAATTACAGTTGTGGAGCCGCCGGCGAGAATTGAACTCGCGACCACCAGCTCACTCGTCTCAGACGAGTCTGGTATTACGATTCCAGCTCAAAATGGGATGGACGATTTCTCACCTTTGCGACTGGCGCTCTACCTGCTGAGCTACGGCGGCTCTCTTGCCATTAAGAACTTGCTTCGTACCCTAATATCTTTCACTGTTTAGTTTTTCTTTTGCCTCCGTTATTTAGTTTTCGACTAGGAGAAATGATAGTACAATTGCAAAAGGTTAAAGAGGAGATCGCCATCCTTTCCTAATCTTAAGGACTCTTTGGTTGGCTGGGGCTTGCCTGATGAGTAGTAATGAGGAACTTGCTCAAAAAATAAGGAACACACTATTCGTTTTGAATATGCCGATGGTGAAGGAGATGGCCATCTACCGGGGTCGACAGCAAGTCTACTCGGATCTCACTCCTCTGTCATCAAGCAAACTTGCTCCTTTCACAGAAAGCTTCATGCTATTAGGTATAGGAGATAACCTATCCCTGGCCCTCGATGCTGGGAAGATAATCGTCATTTCAAAGATATCGGAGAAAACTGTCTTAATAATAGTCACCGACCAAAGAATTGGCACGGTCCTCGTCAAGTTAAAGGAAGTCATTGACAAGTACGGAAAGGAACTTGAAGAAGGACCAGCACCACCAGCGGTTAGGGCTCCGAAGGCAGGTGTCCCTGCGGCTGAGAAAGCTGTTGTAGCTACTGTTCCAACAGCTAAAGGTATTCCAGTCAGAATTGAAGCCGCGCCAGCTCCTCCACCGCCCCCACCTGCTCCACCAGCTCCATCCATAGAGACTTTCATGGCTCCCACACTGGTAGACAAGACATTGTTGAAGAACTATTCAGGCGATGAAAAGAAAATTCTTTCACTCTGCACTGGTCGGTTCAGCATTGCGGAGATTTCGAAAAAGACGAAAGTAGCGGCAAGAATAATAATCGAGATCATCTACCGATTCGCACAAGATGGAACGCTGGAACTGCGAGAAGAAAAGAAAACGGGTGAAGAAGAAGCGGTTGACTTCCTGAAGGGACTCTGATCCATAAAAAGATAAGAAAAAAGTGGTTTTCAGCTCACGTTGAGAGGCCATCGAATTATCAGAAACGCATGAGTCACGCTATGGAAGTTCGTGCTTAGCTTCTTAACTGGTCTTAGGCCCTTTGAATCTAATCCACCCTATGTAAGAAAGTATGCCCGCTATAGCAGCAAGGCTCCACGACGTAGCTGAGATGTAAGGTATCAGTGGGCCACCGAGAACAGTTAGTGCGTTAACTATGAAAATCAAGATTCCAACGAAAGCTGCCAAACCAATCATTCTGAATCTTCTCTTCACGAGAAGCTCTCTTGTTTTCCCCGCCGTTTGGAAGGATTTAACGAAAAGCACAAAGAATACAACGGATGTCATTAGCAGAAGTGCCAAACCAGACGACAAGTCAGTGTTCCAGACCGTGGGCGATCCCGTTACAGATTCGCCTACCACTGAACTGTCCACTAAGAGATACACTGCCGAGAGTATGATCGCGAAGATAGTCATTAGATATGTAGGCCATCTTGCCCCCCTGAAGAAGAGGTTCACAACGAAGTACGTAAATGGCACCATTCCAATCGCAACGAAGACGTAGATGAATCTCTCAGAAAACAGGGCTAAGGCTGCGTTTGCTGGATAGTTCATTAAAACTAAGAGTATCCCCAGAAATCCTGCGAAAGTGGCGAGGGCAAAGAACAAGTACCCAGTTGAAAGAGCCAGTGTCCGTTTATCTCTGTCTCGATCCTTGAAATAAGATCTGAGTATCGCGATCGCGACTAGCGCCATAGTTAGGGTTGCAACTATTTCGGCGTAGAAATCTATCGGAGTCTCCACCAAAGTGAATTACCTCCTAACCTCGGAGTCAACAACAGGCACAGGGGCTGTCATATGATCTGCCCTGTAACCTCCTCTGCACTACTCTCTATAGATAAGTTCTACTAAAAGCTTGTGGGACGAGTAGCGCTGAATCGACGATTCGTCTTACTTCAGCACTTTTCCGGTCTCCATGTACCATAGATACAAGTCCAGCTCTCCCAAGTTCAAGCGCGATCTTGCTGCAATTCGTCGGAGTACGTTTTCTATTTCAAGATATTTCTTCTTCGTCAATGTTTTTGGCTTCTCGATCAATCCGCACCTCGCTAGTATATCCAATATATGAAAATCAATTATAGCGCAGTCTCTGTGACCGATGTTCCTAATGAAGTGACTGTTATGTAGACATACTCCACCGACTCCACCTATGAAGTTCTGGAAATTCTTGCCTTTCTGTGCAACTTCCAAATCGTATAAGCCATTGCCTCGGTATGGTACCCTCTTTATTCTCCTGATTTTTGCAAAAGACAGATCAGAATTCACTATCATATCTAGTCTCTCGACTTGTTTGCAATTCCCGTATTCATGGATTTCGCTCAAGAACTCCTTCAACGTTATCCTAGACGGATGGCCTACATGTTTCCACCTCATTACTTTCTGGTAGAGATCAGTATGTCGTCCACCGATCCTCGTTCTGATCCTCATTTTCCTGACTATCTCATGTATCATGTTTCCTATATTCGGGATGACTTCTCTTTTGTTGAAGGGTGTTTCATTCTCTAGTTGAATGGGTTGAATGATTCCACTATAATCAATGCAGTTTCCAATGCCTGCCTTAAATCCCCTCGATCTTTTCTTACAGACCCTTGCAGAGACTCCCACCATCAATAACAACAAAAGTAGGTCTTCCGCCAGATGACTAGAGCTAGTTTGGATGCTAAAATATGATTTAGATCTCTTCCAGCCATCCCCTTCCCAATAGCCTTGAAGGAAAGATACTATATTAGGGAAGCTGGTTGAAAAAACAAGTCTGGGCACCATCTTGGTATCTGAGTAGCCTTTGATTCCAAGGACATCTCGAACTAGGCAGAAGAAAAGTAGATTGTTCACCTTTGATATGTACACCTTTCTATTCTGTGGATAGTACTTATTTACTTTCAGTCCCAAATCACTCGATAACAGTTCATTTAGTTTCGTGAATCTTCTTTTTTCTTCTATTCCCAATGTGACCTCTATCGGATTTCTGCAAATGGCCGCCTCTGCGATCAGCAATCCTAGCATCCAAAAAAAGCCTCTGTTTAGGTTAATAACGGAGCCAATCGTGCTTGGCGAAGCTCGAAGAGATATTTTTACAGAGAACTTCTTTAAAATGCAGTTATTATAAGCTGTCTGAGGCAACCGCGCAACAACTTTCAGTGGGATTATTCCGCGAAAATGTTGGACGTATTGGTTCTTCCGGGCTATTTCGTTCTTGTAGTTTTCGCGTAAGAATTCACAGTAGCCTCTGCTTTTCAGATAGATCCTTCTGAGAATACCTCTTTGTATGAACTCTTTGACGAGATTCAACTCGTTTTCAACATTATCGAGAAGCGGAAGTCTTCTAGGAACTGCCAAATAATCTCCTATCTTCAGCGTCCTAACCTTTACGGGAACTATCCAACCATCGTCAACAGTAAAAACGCTATGATCGCCAGATACTGAGACTTTTCTACCCCATTCTAACTGAATCTCGTACAAATCCTTATTGTATTCATGTTTCAGAACTCTTGTAATCGGCGCGGTTTCAAGCTTTAGGGTTTTCGGATTGAACGAATATGTCTCGAGTCTTCTGTCAATTAATCTGCCGCTTCCGTACTCGCGATATAGATGGTCGATTCTGATAGGTTCAACTTTTCCATTGATGATGACCAGAACCTTCTCATTACCTGGCAAACTGGCTTCTTTGTATCCGATTCCTGTCACATTCTCGGCCAACCAGTCTCTAAGATTAGTCTCATCCTTGGATGACTCGATTGCGCCTTTAAGTGAGTCTTTGAGCTTTCGCGCGTCCAGAATGTACTTTGCTCTTGTGCTGGGGTAGCGGTGGCCAATCTCCTTAAGTTTCTTCGTCAACTGAGATTTTGAGAGAGTCAGGAATCCGTCGCCTATTTCTTCTTGTATCCGTATGGCGCGTTCAGCGTTGAAGTTTGCGCACAAAATACAGAAAGAGAGTTCCTTGAAGATCTCATTGATTGGTTTTTCACCGATTCGCTTGAATTCACTAATTCGTTTGTCGATGATGTTCCTGACTTCACTCTTCTTCAGTTTCTCGATTGAATTCAATAACTGTTTCATGTGCATACTTCGGGCTGAACTGCATGTGCGGGACGTCACTGCTCACCTGTAATAATGAAACGCGTAGAGACTTAATCGTATTACTTTAAATATCTCTTGGTTTAATCCTAGCCCCATACTTCCCAAACTTTTTTCAGTGTATATCGACTTTAGCAAGTGGGTGGTCGATCGAACATGACAGATAAAGCGAAGTTGTATAGAAGAGTTGCATCTCAGATAGTAAATCAATGTATGAGAGTCTCCGAGGGCGAGATGGTATGGATCGCATCACTACGTGATGCGCTTGACTTGGCAGAAGAAATTGCTATTGAATGCGATAAGAAAGGCGCCAAGCCAGTAATTGCGGTTACCTCTGATTCGTACATGACTCGTTCACTTCAGGAAACCCAGACCAAATTCGTCGAGAAGGAGCCTACACATGTGACTGAGGCATTCAACAAAGTGGATGTTTACATTGGACTCGGCAGGCTGGCACTGAGTGAGGCTCCATTAGAGAATATTGGAGCTTGGAGGCGATCAAGGAAACCTATGTCGGATGTGATGGACTCACGGGGAATAAGATGGATCGGTATGACATTCCCAACTGAGGGAAGAGCAAAGGAGTCCAATATGTCATTTGGCAAATTCGAGAAAGCAGTCCTAAGTGCACTTGACGTGGACTACCAACAGCTATCTGAGCGAGGAAAAGAGATGATACGCAGTCTCGCGGGAGCCAAAACCGTCCATGTAACTTCAAACAAAGGCACCGATCTTGTATTCGAGGTCACGGGAAGAAAATGGTTGAACGACGACGGGATAATGGACGACGAGGACTTAGCAAATCAAGACGTAGGAATGAATCTGCCGGCAGGAGAGATCTTTGTTTCACCGATTGAAGAAAGCGCAAATGGAACAGCATTCTTCGACGCTCCGACTAGCTACTTCGGCTATCATGCACATAACGTCAAATGGACATTCAAGGACGGACGAATGGTAGACATCAAAGCCGAGAAAGGAGAAGAAAATTTCCGGAAGATTCTAGACATGGCGACAGGGGATAAGGACAAGATCGCCGAGTTTGCCATAGGAACCAACCCGAGCGCAACATTCATAGACGATATCACGCAAGACGAGAAGGTGCTCGGAACAATCCACATAGCCATAGGAAACAACAAAGGTCCTGCATACGGGGGCAAAAACGACTCATCGATCCACTGGGACTTGATAATGACCAGGCCAACAGTTGAGGTCGATGGAAGAACAATCATGAGAGACGGTAAACACATGATCTGATCGGGCACGGGCAACCCAAGGTGGAATCGGCTCGATGAGTGGAAGAAAACTAACTGTCGTCTTCTTTGATGCCATGGGAACCCTTATCACATTTAAACCCTGGATTACAGCGATGATAAATGAGTTTGCAGGAGCCTCCAAGAAATACAATGTCAAGTTCGAGGAAATCTCCAAAACATGGAACAGTGAGTGGCGGAGAGTCAACCAAGATGTCAGAAACGACGGATCCAAGCGATTTCGAACTGTTAGACAACTGTTCGTAGAGTCGTTCATTGCAACAGGAAAGAGAATAGGCGTTGAGTTGCCGAAAGACTATGTCTTGGAATCGGTTGAGAGAGTCTACAATCACGTTAACTGGAATACTGAACCATTTTCTGACGTTCCAAGAACTCTTGAGACGTTGAAAAGTGAAGGTTACAAGATCGGTATCATCAGCGACGCTGACGGAAACGATCTCACTCTTCAACTCGAGTCAGCGCGCATTCTAGAGTATTTTGATACAGTCACTACAAGCTCAGAGGCCATGTCTTACAAGCCAAATTCAAGAATATTCAAAATAGCGCTAGATAAGATGAAGTGCAGATCAATACAAGCATGCCACATTGGCGATACGCAAGAATTTGATGTTGTTGGGGCAAACAACATGGGGCTGAGCTCAGTTCTCGTCACCCATGGCAAGACCACAATAAACGTCAAGCTTCCAGAGCCGACCTACGTCGTTAGGGAACTGAGCGAAGTGATCCCGCTACTCCGTGGATTCTCAACTCACAAATAGCGGACAAAGGCGGTACATAGCCAACTTTCTGCTGAAAGGTTAGGCTGAGTTGCGTGTGACACTGGGGGAGAGCGTGACGAACAATCATGAGGGAAGTATCAACAGGAAGCCATTTCGTCAGCAAGTAGCTCTGCCACTTGAATTCTATTCTAGAGAGACAGTGGTCGTCGCAAAGGAGCTCCTCGGAAAAGCTCTAGTAAGGCACGTCCAGAAGAGCGTTGTACTGGAGGGTCGGATTGTTGAGGTCGAGGCATATCGGGGAAGGGACGACCCAGCTAGCCACGCATACAGAGGACAGACAAAACGGAACAAGGTTATGTTCGAAAGAGTCGGGTTAGCATACATTTACTTCATTTACGGAAATCACTACTGCCTGAACGTAACCGCTAAAAGAGAATCTGAACAAGCTGGCGCTGTCTTGCTGAGAGCAATTGAACCGATCAAAGGAATAAAGTACATGTTGAGAAACCGAGGCGAGAAAGAAGAGAGAGCGCCGACGAGGGTAGAGAAGGTCGCTCCTCTTCTGCACCTTACAAACGGACCCGGGAAACTGACTGAGGCAATGCAGATTACCGGAAAACTAAATGGAGCAGACATGACCGACTGCGATTCAACACTATTCATCGGTGAACATGCTGAGAGCGCTGATGACCTGCAAATAGTCGCGACTCCACGAATTGGAATAAACCTTGGTAAGGACAGACTCTGGAGATTCTACATTAGGGACAACAGGTTCGTCTCTAGAAGATATTCTAGATGATCAGGAACACTTGGAGATTGCGCAATCAAGGAAAGGAGAGTAGGAGGGAGGAAAGTATGTTAGCTCTCGTCTGATAAGATGGTGGAAGATCGGACATTGAATAAGTTCAGATCGAGTGCCAATCCTGCAATCGCAAATGATTTATTCCAGTGCAAGTAAACCAGAAGTCTGGTCTCAGATCAGGATCTGCTCGAAAGGATCAGCTGAGAACTATACAATTATGGCGGGGTAACTAGAAAGCAATCAATAATAGGATGAAGCTGCTAAGCGGTGAACCGGAGAAGAATCAGTCTTGGCTTCAGTAATGGGGTTGCTAGACAAGCTCTCATCGAAGCGTTACATTAGGATGATAGTCTACGGACTTTCAATTGCTTTCTTCATTGGTTTCATACTTCTCCCGCCAATTCTTGGAATCCTATCTGAGGGAGGAACAGTTGGAAGCATCCTTAATGATCCTGCTTTGCTGAGTCGTGCGAATTCAGCCATACTGAATTCATTCGTATTGGCATTCGTTGTCTCCACAATAGATCTGCTTGTGGGTATGCCGATGGCTTGGTTCATTGTCAGAGGGAAATCAAAGTGGCTTGGACTCTTGGACTCCTTCGTGAATATACCATTCATCATTCCAACGTCGGCACTTGGTTTCTCGCTTCTCCTTTTCTGGAATGAGCCAGGCGGCCTGTCCTCGCTTTTCGGTGCGTCGATACTTTCTCCTGGCTGGGTGCTAGTGGGCTTACTTCATTTTGCTTTCTCCTACCCAGTGATAGTCAGAGTCATGGTTGGAGAAATAACGGAGTACGACCTTACATACGACGTTGCGGCAAGAACGCTAGGGGCATCTCCATTCACAACTGCGAGAACAGTCACGCTTCCGATACTCAAGTCAGGACAAGTAGCATCCTTTCTCCTAGCCTTCTCTAGATCCCTTTCTGAAACCGGAGCGACCCTAATCGTTGCAGGTGCCTTTTCTGTGCCCACTGGAGTGACCCCTCCTTTCGAGAATGGTCCAATATTCATACAGCTTAACAGGTCCACCGGTTATGGACCGCTAGTTTATGTCAGTGCGCTTCTCATAATCATCTCACTGGCAATTTTCGTTGCTATAAGATTGCTAGCTCCGCGGATAAGACTTCCAATCAGAAAGGTCTGGCCTAGAAGTGAAAGAAAGCTCAGCGGGAAGCGCACGAGAAAGCTCAGGGACTTCACATCTGTCTTGGTCTTCCTGGCTCTAATTGCTTTGCCGTCTCTCTTCGTGGCAATTCCATCGTTTGTAGCGATCGCGAATGGAACTCTAAGTCAGGCGATCCAAGGTGTAGGGATTTGGGGCAGCTATTGGAGTAGTCTCATAACATCGTATGTTATTGCAGTGGTAGTCACTTTGATAGTCATGGTGAGTGGTCTGCCGATAGCTGTCTTGGTTGCCAGGAAAAGAGCAGGATCGGTTACCTCATCAGTACTCGATGCACTGATAAATGTCCCGATAATTGTTCCCTCTGTAGCCCTTGGAGTAACACTGCCATTCTTCTGGAACGCTGTTGGAGTGACTCCTGGAGGGGACTTTGGGTTGGTTGTCTTCGCCCACTTGTGCATAA
>JAHPYV010000081.1 GCA_019058495.1 Promethearchaeati archaeon | reverse complement strand
AGTGTGAGGGGTTCAGTATTCCCATGTGTATTCTTGCGGGCGCACTAACTCTGATCTTTGCCAATCTTCTCCCTCGGTTTTCTTCCCTTCATTGGGGAATCGATGCTCTTGACCTCACTCTCACTTGAATATGTCTTAATTATGCTGTCCACCATAGTCTCAAAATGCGAGTTAGGAGCCACTCTGTGAATTAGGCTCCTGTAGCGATCCATCAGCTCCAGCAGTCTATTAGCTTCGTCCATTGAACCTTGTGAGATTAACTCGTTAACTCTTGTTGCATGAATCATGGTTTCGATCAATGCGTGTGGAGCTCTGCAATATAGTTTGGCTGTCGGCTTCTCAATTTCGACAAGTTTGATGTCGCAGAGGATTGCGCTCCTATCTTCGTCTTTTGAATCTACGTTGTTTGTACTTATGACTGAAACCTCTATGTATGCGCCGCATCCCCTAATGCGTGGCGGCTTAACGGTCTTCGACATCTGGTAGATTGTTTTCAAAGCATTTGCCTGCACGGCTTGGTGCTTCAATAGCGTTTTGTAGAATATCTCAGGATCGGAAGTCACATTAATTACGGCTTCTCCACGCGACGACAAGTTCCTGTATGTCGTGGTTGACTTGAAAGGCTTAATGACTACCTTCTTGTCTCCACGACTAGTCTCATCAGCTACGAATTGTATCCCCATGGGTGCTGCATTCGGGCTACCGCTTACGTCGCATGTTGACACGACTACTTCATATATGAAGTTCAAGTCAACCTCCAGCATGTCAAGAAGTGCTTCCTTCGACAATTTCCGTGAGTCCATGAGGATACATCTTCCTAGAAATTTGAAACCATTGATATCAATAGTAGATGTTGGTCACCGTAAGATCGTGAGTTGATGTTTTTGATTCAAATGCTTGTCGTAACACAACTATTTATAACCAAACAGTATTCATAAGGGGATCGTCGGTATTTCGTTTTCGTTAATTCCCTGTTACTGCTAGGTGTGTTTGAGATTTGGGTTCTCATGACGTTCACCGTGACAAACCCCAAGTTAGGATACCTCTAGAAAAGGTTGGCGTAGTCGGAATCAGAATGCCTGTTAGTTTTACAACATTCAGAGGCAAAAGGGTAGTTCTGCTCCCAGTGTTCGAAGTATTTGTTGACCTTCCAACAATGCGCAGAGGAATTCACGCCTCCAGAAGCTATGAAGTCATATCAGAAGTATTCAGTGAGTTCGTAAAGAGCACGTACAAGATTGAAGACCTCTGTGCAGGTATATCAACAAGACTCCTTGAGAGACACGATGAAGCCACGAGAACAGAAGTCAGAGCACGGGCTGAAGCCGTCGTTGATCGAACTACACCTGTAACGAAAATTGAAACCTACGAGCCCTACACTATTTTCGCAAGAGCAATATCGAAGCTCACCGACTCAGAAGTCGTCACGAAAAGAAGAGTCGGCGCAAGAGCAGTTGGAATAACTGCTTGTCCATGTGTCAAAGAGTCAATGGATGACTTATTCACCAATAGGATACTTGAGAATGGATCACAATCACTCACCAAGGTGCAGACTAAGGGCTTGCTGAGTGATCCTCCAACCGGTACTCACATGCAGCGCTGTGTGGGTTCAATACTCATGGATTCCCCTCAGGGCTACAATGTTGACCTCACAGACATAATTAGGATAATTGAGGAATCCGCGAGCGCGCCAACATACGAGTTGCTTAAACGGCCAGATGAACTTGAGATTGTAATCAAGGCATTGGAAACTCCAAGGTTCGTTGAGGATTCAATAAGATACATGGCAAAGGGAATTCTTGAGACCTACGGCGACTTGCCTGACAACACACACGTATCGATGAGAATGAGAAGCGCAGAAAGCATACACAAACACGACATGGTAGCTGTGAGGCGAGCGACCCTCGGAGAACTTAGAAATGAGTTAAAAGCCGGAAACACAAAACATGACGATGAAGACTAATGCACTTGCATGGGTGATTTGACGAAGGATGGAGCTTACTCGTTGGTGGCCATGGTATGAGAGAATAGCTTCTGCTTTAGGCTACAGCACAGAGGATGATCGTGAAGCAACGCTAGTGCTTCGCGACCTATTATGTGAAAAGACTTCCCCACTAGCTGAGCTTCAGGACCTAATTCAGGATAAGCATGCAATGGTTTTTGGAGCCGGTCCATCCCTCGAGAAGAATTTGTCCATGTTACTCACGGCATGTCTGGAGGACAAATTTACTTTCATCGTCGCGGATGGAGCCACAACTGCTTTCCTCGAAGAATCAGTCACGCCACACGTAATAATGACGGACCTAGATGGACGCGTGGAAGACATCATCAAGGCTGGTGAACTTGGCTCAGCAATAGTGATTCATAGTCACGGAGACAACATCGACAACTTGAGAAAGTGGGTTCCGAAGATAACCGAGAACCGCAGGATTAAAGTTTTCGGAACAACACAAGTTGAGCCTTCCCCTCCGGTAGTCCACAATTTTGGAGGATTCACCGATGGAGATAGAGGAGCTTTCCTCGCGGAGGAAATGAAAGCCAAGACAATCATTCTAGCAGGCATGGACATGGGCACAACTATTGGCAGGTTCTCCAAGGACAAAACCTTAAACTCAAACTCATTGGAAGACCCGAGCAAGTGGTTATCGAATAAGAAAAGGAAACTTCGGTTCGCAAAAGAGTTGCTTGAGTGGCTTGCGACTTGGTCAAGGGTCGGCGGTGGATTGCTCAACGCGACAGGATCACGAGGAGAAACAATAAAAGGCTTCACTGAAACAAAGTTGAGAGGCCTTATACGAATCGCCATGTCATCCAGATGCGAATAGCCATTCTATTAAAATTGGCGAATGGATGGGGAAAACCATGGATAAAGAATTGGTAGGCGATGAAGCCAAGAGATATTTCGATACGAGTGTATCGGACAGAGAGAGAGCGATATTCGAAGGTGCAATAACGCTTGGCGCAATATACCATCAGTTCACGGGGATCCCAATCTCCGAGGATCCAAAGGTTATCAAAGCAATCGAGAAGGCTATCAAGCTAACGATGGAGCTCCAACCATTCAAGGAAAGCGTCGACGTGAAAATAAGGACAGAACAAATCAAAGGATCGAGGAAAGAACCCTACAGCTACGGCACATTGAGTGGCTCGGCGCTAGAAGTAAGGGTGACTGCAGTCTACGGAAAGGCGAAAGCAGTGTTGACGATGAAACATGTTCCTGAGCTTAACTATAACCTGATGTTTGTCGAGAAAGTATCCGAAGAAACAAAATAGGGGTTAATTGATGCCGCAGCAGTTATTTTGCTCTTCGCAAACCACTGAAGTTTACGATTAGTCTGATAGAAAGTCTTCGGCGTTCTTTCCGATTATCTTATAATGTGGATTTACTTCGTTAGAAGAGTTAATGAGATTAGCCACGAAAGATGATCGAAGAGGGAAATAGTTGACTAAATTCATCGCTTGGGCAATCACTGGTGCCGGGCATTTTCTTGCAGGCTCGTTCTCGTTGATGGAGAAGTTGGTTAAAGACTATGATGTGAAGGTCACAACTTTTCTATCAAGCGCAGCCGCTGAGACAATTAGGATCTATGGTTTCAAAGACAAGCTAATGAGTATCTCCGGCGGAGGCTATTATAGTGAGGTGCTGAAGGAAGGCGATGAAGGCCCAGCTTCGCCTACTGCAGCAAGACTTTCGAAAGGAGCATATGATGTTCTCATAGTCACTCCGGCAACTGCGAACACTGTGGCTAAGATTGTCAATGGGATTGCCGACAATCTAGTCACAAATGCGGTGGCTCTGGCAGGGAAAGGCAAGGTACGTACCCTTATCGTACCGACCGATCAGGAAACTGAAACTGAATCAGTTCTCCCTCCGATGGTTGATCGAGAGGCGTGTCGTGCCTGCGAGGAATGTCCACCCATCGAGAAATGCCCTCAAGGCGCAGTTACGAGAGTTATTGGAAAAGCGAGAATAGACCTTTCGAAGTGTTATGGCGCGGGAATATGTGCCAAGGTGTGCCCCTATGGCGCCGTTAAAGTCGGTGAAAGCGTGAAGGTTAAGTCTAGGAAAGTGGATCTTGATAACGTTAGCATACTGAAGGAAATGGAAGGCATTAGGGTTCTCAAAGATCCGACCAAGATCATATCGGAGCTTTTGCTAGAGATAGGAGTCGACGCAAAGAAATAGGACTATTGGCACTTACACAAATGCGCCAAGGCTCATATGCCCAGTTGCGTATGATATATTCTCCTCATTATGTAGAATAGTAGAAGTATAGAACAGGTGACCGACAAGATGAGGGTGCTATTAGTAACAGGACGATTGGCTGAAAGCGTTGTTTACGAGTCTGCTTCACAACAAAGCAACATTGAGTTTTGTGTGAAAGTGCTACCTGTATCTGTAGCGGCACTAATCACTCCTGAATTCATATCCAGGGAACTCAAAGATGAGGATCTGAGTGGTTACGATTTGATAGTCGTGCCTGGCATGGTTCGCGGAGATACATCAACTATCGAGAAGTCAGCAGGGCTTCCGGTTTTCAAGGGTACCAGGTATGCGTCTGATCTCCCCATTCTACTTGAGGCGCTGGGTCACATAGAATTATCGAAGGTGAATGCAGCTGACTCTATTCTTGCCGAGCATCTGCAAGAGAAAACTATTGCTATGCTACACGATGCAGAGCACCCTGATCAATCAGTCGCCGAGAGACCTTGGAATATGATCATTGGCAAAGATACTGGCAGTCGCCTACTTGTGGGACGAGATTTCCCAATGCGTGTCGTCGCCGAGATACTCGATGCTCCTAATCTCAGCGATGAAGATCTACTAAGTAGAGCGGATTACTTTGCTCAAAGCGGAGCTCAGGTGATCGACATAGGGATGTTGGCAGGGGAACCAAAGCCAGACGATGTCAAAAGGATTGTAACGCTGCTTAAGCGTAAGCTGAAAGTTCCCGTCAGCATAGACTCTCTCAATGCTGAAGATATCGAGGCTGCATTGCGCAGTAGAATCGATATGGTGCTTAGCCTCAACTCGCAGAACGTGGACAAGATCAATTACCCGAGAAACCTTTCTGAAATTGCGGTCGTAGTGATACCTGAGAGGCACGAAAGCATGGAAAAGGTCACTGCGGACAAATCGGTGAGAGACAGAGTAGCTAGTCTAGAGGAGAATATTGAGAGAGCTTCTGAAGTCGGGTTCACAAAGATCATCGCGGATCCGATCATGGATCCTATAGTATTTCCAGGAATTATTACTTCAATCATCGCCTCGCATAGGTTTTCAGAAAGCCAGCCAAACATGCCCTTGATGTTTGGAGTTGGAAACATTACTGAACTGATCGACGCAGACAGCGTCGGCGTAAACGCAACCATAGCTGGAATCGCCCAAGAATTGAACGCCAGTCTACTGCTTACAACAGAAGGAAGTCCAAAAACGCTAGGATGTGCAAGAGAACTCGCTACTGCCTGCAATATAATGTACCTCGCTAAGAGGAGGAATACACCACCCAAAGATCTGGGAATCGACTTATTGAGACTGAAAGAAAAGAGAAGACGAGACGTACCCTACGACAGATCAATTGAGAAGCAAAAACAACTGAGATTATTAAAGGCCAACCGCGGTCCTGAACCAATAACTGATCCGAATGGATTCTTCAAGATTAACGTCGATCACGTTAAAGAAGAGATCGTTATGTCGCATTTCAAAGGAGAAACTGAAGCGATGGATATTGTTGTGAAAGGCAGCGAACCACTCGAGATACGGGACGCAATTGTCAAAATGGGGTTGGTCTCAACCCCAGAGCATGCTTACTATTTAGGCGCAGAGGTTGAGAAGGCGTACATTGCTTCGCGGATCAATAGAAGCTATTACCAAGATGAAGAATTATTCTAGTCAAACTACTGCAAGCGGCTGAATTAGGCTCGCGAGGTTGTATTCTCCAGCGATCACAAAGGTAGTTGGTCAATAATCATGGCGAAGAAAAGTATGAAGAGGTATGGGCTCGATATTTTGAACATTCTCCAGGCCAGTTTCTTCGACGGCTTAAACGCTAACCGTAGATTTCCGAGAGCAAGCAGTATTGTGAATGGCATTGTAACAAGAAGGTAAGTTGTGTCGAGAAAGCACCGCTGTTTGCCAAAATACGCTTTTCTTAGCGAGAACGAGCAACGCTCCACCCGTGGAGATTCCAGAAGAATCTCTTCCCCTTTCTTTTTAATGATCAAAGTAAGAACGTCTTTGATCGCTATACTGGATTCTCACCAAAGGGATATGTGCTGTGGCACAATGTCTACCAGTAGCTTCGCAAGAACGAATGCCAGCGACAACAACAGCCCAGTCACCAGATGAATCTGAACCATTGTGGCGTTAGCTGGTACCAGGGGCTGACCCTTTCTAACGTGATCATCTGCACTTCTGACAGCTTTCACGCTGAGTGGTATTGTTAACAAAGTGATTAGAGTCAAGAGGGGTAATAGACCCAGCAGGACTGCAACAATCACCCAGAAATAGGTTAAGAACAGTATTACCTTGAAAGACTGCACTGCCCTGCTTTTCCCCATTCTTGCAACCAGCGTTCTTTTCCCGGCCTTTGCGTCAGCTTTGATATCCGGAACCTCGTTGATCCATAAAATATTGGCGATCATTAGACCGACAGGTATTGATGCCCAGATAGGATTGAAGTCTATGACAGCCGTCTGAACGAAGTAACTTCCAACTACTGCGATGGGCCCGAAGTCTAAACCAACGCATAATTCTCCGACTCCGTGGGTAGCCAAATGTCTGGTGTAAGTGTACCCAGTGATAACGCCAAGTCCAACTATACCTAGAACTATGATACCCCTGATGAAGTAAAGCAGAAGGGAACTCACGATCCCTAAGGCGAAGAAGCCTATGGCAAAGCCGTAAACGCTTCTAGGGCGTAGCACACCTTCCACCAGTAGCCTGCTTCCTCCACTGAACATCGGGATGTAATCCTTGTTTATGACGTCGCATCCGCTCTTGTAGTCAAAGTAGTCGTTGATGACGTTTGTCCCCGCATGTAGACATACAGTTACAGCTAGGGCCAGTAGGAAAATCCAGAGGCTGAAATAACCGAAGTAGTACCAAGCGACGACGGTGCCCAGTATCACAGGTACTATGCTCGCAGTGAAGAATGGGGCTCTCAGCTCCCTTAGCCATACAGAAATACCTCCAGTCCCACCTTTGCTGATAGGAGCTTTCCTGGTGCGTTGGCCCATTCCTCTTTCATCTCCTCAAACTGTGCCTTGTCATCCTTATTTTGTGCGTGTTACTGCGAAGTCGCATATGTGGAATAAGAGATCCTTCGACTGATTATTCGGCAAACCTGCAATTGTGCTCTTAGCTTGATTGATGAGTGACCAGCTTCTCTCAATTGCATAATCTACTGATCCAACCCGCTCAAATATCTCCTTTATTCTGACCGGGGCGATGCCATCATCTTTACTCCTACCGAAGAATCGCTTAAGAATTTCCTCGTCGTTTCCACGCGCGTTGTTCAAAGCGTGGATCGCTATCAAAGTCTTCTCCCTATTCCTTAGGTCACTGTTCACCGGCTTGCCAGTCTCCTCCTCTTTTCCAATGAGACCGAGCAGATCATCCTTGATTTGAAATGCCACCCCAAGTGTTGTTCCAAACCTCGACATTAAATCAATCTTGTTTTGCTCTGCTCCAGCGCAAACTGCGCCGATAACTGACGCGGCTCGGAACAGTGCGGCGGTCTTCTGCTCAGCAAGTTCAATGTAAGTCGCCTCAGTTACGTCAATCTCACTGCGCAGTTTGAGGCCGAGGGAGCCACCGTTAACCATACTGAATACTGCATCTGAGAGTGCCTCCAAGATCCTTGGATCCCTGTAATATCGGGAGGCAACCTTGAATGAAATAGAGAAAAGCAAATCTCCAACAAGCATCGCTGTGAAGTCGTCATACTGCGCTGCGATGGTTGGTTTTCCACGTCGAATTCTATCTCGATCAATTATGTCATCATGAATGAGTGAAGCATTATGAAGCAACTCAACAGCCAATGCCGCCTGGAAAACATCATCTTTCCGTCCGCCAAGCATCTCACAGGAGGCTATACACAAAACGGGGCGAATTCTCTTGCCGCCGTTCAACACATGTTGTTCTGCAAGTTGGAACCACTTGCTCGGAACCTCAAAATCTCTGAAGGTCTTAAGTAATCCTTTGTTGATAGTTTCAACATCCCGAACCAGCAATTGATTCAATGAAGACATCATATTAGGATCAAACCTCGATTCTGTTCCCCGCCATTTTCCTATAACCTGATGATTTTCGCGCCGATTCTCAGTATCCGCGGTAGTCTACATCTGATTAGTTCACTCATGTATTTCGATCCCAGTCGGCTCATGATCGACTCTATCTTATCGTCTGACTCCATGGCCTTATCTATAAGCCTTCTTATCTGAAGAGCAGTTTTGAGTTCTTTGCCAATTTGACGTTGCCACTCTTTCTCGTACTGCGAGGTGTCGACTCTTTCATTCAAGTGTTCAGCAGCGATTTCTCCAGCTATCTTGCCAGTAACCAAGGCTGGCGGCATACCTCCGCCGTTGGCAGCCATTGTGAATGCGCCCGCGTCTCCTGCAACAACAACATTTCCGTTGAAGGTCCTGCTGATTGGCCCTCCAACAGGTATTACCCCTTTGCGAAAGGCAACAGTGGTTCCCTTTGAGACTTTCTTGGAGGCGACCTTATTGAAGTTTATGAATCGGTGAAGGTACTCCATTACTGAAACGCCTCTCTCTGAGAATGCTGCCCTTATTCCCAGACCAACATTTGCAACATCGTCCCCCTTGGGAATTATCCACGCGTAGCCTCCAGGTGCAGCATTTGCACCGAAGTACATTTCGACTACATCTCTCTCGACCTTAATGCGTGACATCTCGAATTGGACTCCGACTATGGAATCGCGGGGACTCATGTTATTGCCCAAACCGGCCCACTTTGCAACCCTTGAACCTATACCATCACACCCTATGGTGATCGATGACTGGATCTCGATCTTCTTACCTTTGCTGGTTGCTAGTATACCTTTTTGTTCTTGAAGCATACTCATAGCTTTCGTTGAAGGCATTACGTCTGCTCCATATCGTGACGCTTCAATTGCAAGATGTTTCTCGAAGCCTCGCCTGTCAATTATGTTTGACTCGAAAGGAAACTCATGGAACTTTCCTGATGGGGAAACAAGCCTTAGTATTCTGGTTCGCGCCATAATTAACCTTGAAGGAACATCAACCAGTTTCTCCACTCCAGAAGCACTAGGAAGTAGACTCTTCATCTCGCTGGGTGAAGGCAGCAACTCTCCGCAGTGGTTGTTGTCACCTATTTCCTCTCGCTTATCCACGAGAAGAGTCTTCACTCCTTTCTCCGCAGCAGCCTTAGCAGCTGATAAGCCTGCTGGACCAGCCCCTACCACAACCACATCATAGGAGCATTTCATGTCGTTGTTTCACTTCTGTTTGCCAATTAGGTGAATTTTCTGTTATTATGGGTCAGAGTTCTTACACGCTTGAGGGAGCTGGAATGACGAAGTGGCAGACAAACCTGCAAGCTTGCTGAAGTACTTGTCGAGAAACTGAATGTTCTCCTCGAATCTGATTCAACAGGCTGCGATCTCATAAGATTGTTGAGAGAGGTGGAACGCTCTATCGAAGTCCCCTAGCAAGCTACACTAAGGATCCATCATTTCCGTGTTGTGAAGTCTCATTATTTAACCTTTCATCGAATATATATTTCTGTCGTGCCATGGCTGCAATACTCCAAGCTTACGTCCGTCTGGGAGTCCTGACGACAATTGCGGGCACATGGAGTACCTTATGAAAAACAAGAAAACAAAAGTCCAGGACAGTACGTACGGACCAAGATCTAGGAAAAGCTGCGCTAAAAAAGGAAGGATAAGTGAGGCTGACACTCCCTGAAAGGCTCTTCACTTAGACTTGCAGTTCAAGTGACCCGATTTCGTGCTCGATTCTCTCTTTTTCGCTTTCCGCTATGATCTTGAGTATCGTGTCTTTGTCAAGTGAGTAAATGTCTGCTCCTGTCGCGCATTTCATTTCGACTACTATCGTCAATGGGTCTTTCGGATCTATAGTAGCAGCGGCTTCGCACCTATTCCTATTCAGACTCTGTTACAGCCTCTCGTTTATCTGGCCAGCTATCTGACTCACACTGCCTTCTGATGCACACTTGAACTGGTATCTTCGGGTCGCAACTACTTCGGTCATATTCTTTCTACTCCTTTCTCATCTCAATATTCATTTGAGCTTTGAGGCGACTATACACGTCGCTGTTTCTTTGACGCCATTGATCTGTCGCAGTTCACTGAATATGAATTCGTCAAGCTTTTCCGGTAGTGGTGCTCGCACTCTCAGTATAAGATCATAGGCTCCGTAGATCAAGGATGCTTCATTTATCATCTTGTTCTTAAGTTGGGAGCCTACCTCTCTTTCCTTTCCAGCTTCGACCTTCACAAGGATGTAGGCATCGACATCTGTGCTATCATGTTTACCGGACATTTGAAGTCCACAACCCCTGTCTCCTTTACCAAACAGATGGGAAAGAGTGTTATTGAATGTTTCCTTAGATAATAAATTATCTAAATCGCGCACAAAGAGTCAAGTGGATAGAGAAAGAGCGAGTTATAGGAAAACTAAGGCGCAAATCACTTCGAAAGTTGGATGTTAAACACGCAGCACTTGTCGCCTTTAGCCATGCACTGGTCATGTGCAAAGTTGATCAGTGTAATATCGGCAAGAGCCCTGAAGAATGACCTAAAGAAAGTGTCATGCGCCTCACAGGTAACCCCTTCATACTCCTTTGACACTTCATAAAAGATGCAATTCTGAATGGTTACATTGATTGTATTTCCCGACGCAGAAGCCTTAGCATACGCGCCATACTCGTTGAGGTACTTCTCAACAAAGCGTGCATACTCACCGATGCTCATGCTCCTTTTTCCGGGTGCTATGTTCTTCGCAGCGTCCGTTCTCATCTTT
Source organism: Promethearchaeati archaeon (assembly GCA_019058495.1). GTDB lineage: Archaea > Asgardarchaeota > Atabeyarchaeia > Atabeyarchaeales > Atabeyarchaeaceae > JAHPYV01. The sequence goes on along the minus strand of JAHPYV010000081.1, from coordinate 332 downwards.
TCTCCAAGGTCTGAGAAGAACTTCTTGAGTCCATCCATTCCCATTTTTTCTAGTAGGCCCTGCATGATCATTTTGCTGAGGTACAGGTATTGCCTGGGAGGAGTTATGATCATGAATGGTTTGTGAAGTGTGAAGTAGTTTGCTGGTCTTCCTCTCTTGCTGCTTAATCGTCTTTCCGATTTTAGAACCCCTTGTTTCACGAGTTCGTCCAAGGCGTGCTTCACTGCGGTGTAACTGTAGTCTGTCGACTCGACGATCTCTGGAATTGTTGAGCTGGGGTGCATTGCTACGAACTCAACTATGTTCTTCAGGAAGTCGTATCTTTCCACTGC
>JAHPYV010000080.1:3746-11497 GCA_019058495.1 Promethearchaeati archaeon | reverse complement strand
GATTCAGGTGTGGAAATACGTCTTCTCAGGTACTTCTTCACCCCCGAGGAAGCGGAGATAGCGACGCATCTCACTATCTTGCCTCAAACGCTTGAACAAATACACAAGCAGCTCGAGAAGACGGGCATTTCGATCGACAAGTTAGAACGCACCTTAGCTGAGATGGGAAGAAGGGGAAGCATTTACCTGTTCAAAGGCAGGAGAAACAACTACTACCTGAACGCACAGCTTGCAATAGGAATGTATGAACACCAAGTAAACAAGCTTACCAAGGGATTCGTGGCAGACATGCATCAGTACTTTGATGAGTCATTTGGAAAAGAAATAACAAGGCCTGGAAGCTCGCAGATGCGCATTATCCCAATAGACAAGAGTATTACCCCGGAATATAAGGTTGAAACCTTTGAGAATTTGAAGCGTATTATTGAAGATTTCAACGGACCAATTAGTGTCGCCAACTGCATCTGCCGTCAAAGCAATGATCTTCTTGGGCAGCCATGTAAACAAACCCACCTGCGTGAGTCCTGTCTTCAATTCGGTTCTGCCGCACGAATGTACGTCGACGAGCAGCGAGGTAGGTTCATAACGAAAGAGGAGACGCTAGAAATCTTGAAAAAAGCTCAGGAAGATGGGCTAGTGCTCGAAATGATGAATACGCTAGAGCCAACAGCCATCTGCACTTGCTGCGGTGACTGCTGTGGGTATTTGACAAGCGTCAAGAAGTTTACTCGTCCTGCCGAGTTCCTCCCGTCAAACTATTACGCACAAGTCGACGCAGAGTCTTGTACTGGATGCGAAACCTGCGTGAACGCATGCCCGATGGACGCGCGAACTATCAGGGATAATGTGTCTGAGGTCGATCTTGGGCGTTGCATCGGCTGCGGAGTATGTGTTCCCGCGTGTACGGCAGGTGCCACTAAACTGGTCAAGAAAGAGATGATCATTACTCCGCCTAAGGACGTAACTGCTATGTACATGCAGATCATGAGCAACAAGGCGCAGATGAAGAGAATGGAGGCTAAGAAGGTAGGCAAATAGAGTAGGTGGGAGAGCAAGGCGCAGAAAGACAGTACATCAGTAGAATGACACCCTCGAGGCTCATGAGATCCATCTTTGGCTGTCATATCCTGAACAGCTAGATTAATGATAGTTCTAGAGCAGGTAATACCTCTTTGATCTTTTTGAAGTCCTCGTCAGTAGTCACTATCCTTAGGTTGTTGACGACGCAGGAGGCGGCGATCATGGTGTCTAGGTCATTGACCCTCTTCCCATCCTTGAGGAGGTCTGCTGTCTCCTTGGAAGCAAGATGGAAATGCTCCTCTACCCCAACAATATTCAGGGAGTCCAGGATTCGGTCCACGAACTCTTTTTCCTTTTTTCCGTAGAAATGTGCTCCGACAAGCAGCTCGTACGCTGTTATTGTTGTCGTGAATAGCTGATCGTCTTCGCCAAGAATTGTCTCCAGCAACCTGGGTTCTCTCTTGAGTTTCAGTATAGCGGATGTGTCGAGGCAGGATTTCAAGCCATCTCCACCCTCGCCACGCTCCTCTCTCTTATCTCCTTGCTCATTTCGAGCGAGGATTTGAGAAACGACTCACTGACTTCGGCGTTTTTGATTAAGTTCTTGAAGTCTCCTGCATTACTTCTCTTCAACGCCTTCAGACCCAGTTTGAGAACATCGTTGACTGTGTTCCTTCTGTACTTCCCGTAAAGTTTCTTATGCTTCTTTAGCACGTACTCAGTAAGCTCTTTCCAAGTTCCTTCATCTACGTCTATTGTCACTCTCATGAGTGAAAGTGTGCAACTGCACACTTATAAACCCTCCTAAAATCCAACGCGTCAACAGACACTTAACGGCTAAGAAGGGAGGAAGTACATAGGATTGCAGGGCGGAGAGAGACAATACATTCGTAGTGTTGCTGCTCATCTTGTCACTTTTGCGCCGCAGAATGGGCAGTAGTTGGCGCCCGGGGCTTCGAGATAGGCGCCACAACTATGGCAATACACTCCTTGTCTCCGTCCTGTTTCCATGAGATTCCCTTGGCGGTCTATGATCCTTACGGGTTCAGTCATTCTGTCAGCTGCGTAGGATGGCACGACACTCTCATCTCCTACTCTTCCAACTATTTTGATGGCTTCGCTTGTTGCGACATCGGATCCAAAAGCAATGTCCAAGCTGACACCGAGTATGCACTTCACGTTTGATAGAGATGATTCGAAGGTCAGTGGAGCTTCTTGTGGTATCTGGATGCTGAAATTTTTCTCGCCTTTTGCTAGCCTGCCTCCAACTGGAACTTTGGCAATGGTCTTCATTACTTCGTTTGCGGCTTTGTGACCTTGGGCTGTTGCGGTTTCAACCCATCTTAGAGTGGCATCGATCTTTCTCAAGTCCTTGGAACTTGGATTCTTGTAAGAGCTGCTGCCGGATACAACTTCTCCGCTTTTGTATTCACATCTATCGAGGGCGAGGCTTATGCCGGCGCTCTGCGGGTTGTTCCAAGAGTCTGAGCAGACATTGGTTGGGCTGGACAAGACATTCTTGGGGCTTGGGATCACATAGAGTTCAGATGAGTCTTTGATGTCGAATCCCAGAGGTACATCGATCTTAGTGGTTATCACATACGTGATCTTCACGTGCTTACTTTTGTATGTCATCGGAAGTGACTGCCGAAGGAAAAATCTAAAAGGGATGCTGTAGTTTCCTGGCGTGAACTTCTCTTTCCCGCCAACTGGCAGAGGCAGTGGAGCCTCTTGGTGGAGAAACTCAGACTCTTCTATGGCAGTTAGGTTCCGTGATTGTACGCCTTTTCCTACGTATGCTGTGGCTGTGTAGGTAACCTCTGTCCTCTCCTTTCCTATCAGACACAGTGTGGCGCTTCTCTGGGAAACCGGTTTGTCTAGTGAGAAACGCACTGTGCCGTCTATCTCTTCGCCAGCAAAGTAAAGCTGCTTTGGGAGCTCTATCTGTGCTCTACTCATGGAGATGCAACTCACGCCTCTTTACTATTAGCATATGATTGAATCTCTTAAGCATATATCTGATCCCTCGGGTCCAGCATTTTGTCGTTCACTCCTTCTTGACGCTTGTATGTCGTGTATAAGCGTAGTTAGATATCGGGTTACCGCGGAGGCTCTGCCGCATTCGCTGACAATTGGTCTAATATTGTTGGTAGAGACCATGTGTAGTGAGGGTCACGGAACCAAAGGTAAGAGTTGCATAGATGCCGCCACGAGGAATGGTTAGACAGATTGTTAGGAGAACAGCTAGAAGGACTGCCCGAAGAACGGGAAGAAGAACCGAAGCTTCCGAGCCTCATGAAGGCGAAGGAGAGCAGAAATAGGACTCAGATGGCTCCTCGCATTCTCTGATGCCCGGGGCGCGAAATTCCGCTGGTTTTATATATCGAACGCTCGTATACTATATTGAACGAGGGTTCAGTCTACTGGACTGTTTACAGAGTCGCGTGGTAAGCTGAACAATGCTTCATCTCAATAGGATATTTGAAAAATACGTAGAGTGGAAGATTCTTGCGCAGTTCTTGAAGAGCCCAACGACCCCGCTCCATATAAAGGAACTAGCCCGCCGTCTATCGGTTAGCCCGGGGAGCGTAAGCAACTCAGTCAAAGGATTCCATGCTGACGGACTGCTCGGTAAGGAGGAAATTGGGTTAGCGCATCTCTACAAGCTGAATAACGAACATCCCCTTGTGAAATCACTGAAGAGAGCATATGGTTTGGTCAGATTGCTCGGCGCCGGGCTCATCTCGAAGACACTCGACGCCGATGACGGCGTAATCTCAATTGCACTATACGGTAGCTTTGCATCTGGAGAATACGATGAAAAAAGTGACGTGGACCTGCTTGTCATATCTGCAAATGATAGTAAAACACGAATTAGTATTGCTTTGAGGGAGATTGAGTTGAAACTGGAATTGAAGGTTAGCGTAGAAGTGCTAAGCTTGACGCAATGGAGGGCACTGGCAAGGAAAAACGATGCGTTTCGCAAGAGGGTAGTCGAGAATAATGTGCTCCTTTATGGAAGTGAGTTGTGATAAATGAACTTGAAGGATTGCTTCGACAGAGGCCTGCTCAAGAAAGGGAAGCCAGATCTGGACAATGCTCTGAGATCGCTAAGGATCTCAGAGGACTTCCTCGAGAAAGCTAAAAAGAACGTCAGAATAGAGTGCTACGACGTTTCTGTCATGCTGTCTTATACCTCCATGTTCCATGCTGCTCGTGCAGTTTTGTTCAAGGATGGGATAAAAGAGCGTAGTCATGCGTGTGTGCCAGTGTATTTGAAGAGCAACTACCCAGAGTTTCGCAAGCTCGCAGAGACCTTAGATTCCTACAGAGAATTCCGACACGGGATAGTATACAGAGCCAGCAACGTAAGTGAAAGCGACGCTGACGAGGCCATAAACTCAGCAGAAGATTTCCTTCGAAAGATAAGGAAGATCATTCGATGAAAAGGCTCTGTTATCGCTTGTTACCTGATTGCTTCCAGCATTTTCAGTCTGTGGCATTACACTCCAGCTCTCTCTTTGGTTTCCGGACCACTTCATTACCGCCCTCGTGTATGAGGTCCTAATGGTAGTGCAAAGGCTTTTAACTGTCATACGACAGTAACAAAGAATTGGAAAAACCCTTGAAGGACAGCACTCTCAAGTTGTGAGGTGGGGTAGTTGTCTCTGTCAAGTAAGTTGAGTCGTCTGCGCGTCACCGACGCGAAATTCTTGGTTGACGGAAAGAAGGGTGGCGCCATGAAAGTTGAGGTTCGCATCGAGGGATCAAAAGTCATGCCTCCCCAAGTCTTACAGGTGGTTCCGCACGAACCTTGGATTGGTTCTTGGTGGAAGACCCGAGACAGAGAAAAGATCCTGCTTGATGATGATGCCGCAACAGAGGAGAAATACACTCTCAGTCTCGCAGTGCATGAGATAGTAGAGAAGTGGGTATATGAGACGTTTTTCAAAGGGAGACCAATAGAGAAGGTGTATCCAACGTGCCATAGGATAGCGCAAAACATGGAGCGACGTTTTCACAAACGGAAGTGGGGAGCAAAGTCATGGAACGAGTACACTGAGGTTGTCAACAAGGCATATCGAAAAGAGAGCAGGTATGAAGCGAAGAAACAGGAAGAAGGCAAAGTCTCAGAAAAGTGAGTGGCAAAGCGTCGTGAAAGTGAAGATTCAATCCTCTCATCTTATTCTGTTTTCCAAGTTCTCTTCATCTTCGCAGGAGACCAGTTCTCAGGTTTCCCCGTTCTGCGAGGTTCAGCGAGAATTAGCTTTCTAAACCACTCATCAAAGTCTTCTTTCTTGCCGAGTTTGATGATGAAGCTTCCATTGTCACCTTCCTGAAACACGACTGTGTCTCCCTCCTTCAACCCTGGTTTTTCAGCCACCTTCAGGGGATCGTCAGCCTTCTCTTCGAGTCGATGGCAGAAAATCCAATTTTCCACCGTTATCTAGTGGGTGACCGAATCCTTTTAAGCGTTGCATGGACTTACTTGCGTTTCCTGCCAGCGGACCGATCGCGCAGTTCACAAAACCAAGTCTAGCCATGAAAATCCGTAAACAGAATGATGCCGAGAAACAAGCAACAATGCGGCGTCGCATCACGTCAAGCTTTGTGAAAGAATCCCTCAATTTCCAAAAAAGAAAGGAAATGAGAGCTGCAAAAGCACCCTTTCACCTTCCTCCTGTTCGAAGAAATGGCTCCGTCGACTGGGTGTACAAGATGAGGTAGTCCTCGATATATAATTCCATTGGGGCGGGATTAGAGTTCGGGATCTCGGAGGCCATTATTAATTCTTCGACTGGAGAACCTCAAACCTGACCAGAGTCTTGGGGTTCGCAACAGTGATTTCTAATTGTGGATGGCAGCGATGTCACCCAGACCTACGGTAACTGGGACTGCAGCGCCAAAGATTATTAGTAAGTTCAATATATAATGGATTCCACATAAGGTAGGAGTCGCTTCGAGGGGACTGGTGACAGTTTAGTTGGCTAGAAAGAAGGTAGAGTCAACAAAAGGTGGGAAGGTGGAGTTAAAGAGAGCTCTTGGGACTGGGCTCTCAACCATGTTCGCGGTAGGACTGGTCCTAGGAGCAGGCATCTATAGTGTGATTGCACAAGCGGTTGCGGGAGCAGGGGGTCTGACGTGGCTTCCATTCGCTGTTCTGCCAGCTTTCATATATCTATTCATTGGATTGACCTACGCTGAGTTTGCCTCCATGTACCCTGAGGCTGGGTCGGCTTACGTGTACGCCAAGGAGGGCTTGTCGACTGTGAGTAAGCGCGGTGGCAATTTCGTTTCTTTCATCATGCTCTTCTCGGGGTTGTTTGTAGCGATCCCTCTCGCAGCAGCGGTTGTTGCGCTTGTCTTCGGGCAGTACCTAAACGAGTTTCTCGCTACGGTTGGATACGGGTTTGCGCCGATATCTTTTGGCGGTATTCTGACGATCGATCCTCCCGTAATATTCGCCGTAATTCTGGTATTGAGTCTAACGTTGATTAATTGGCTTGGCATAAAGGAGTCTGCCGTGGCAATGGTTCTTGGCACGGTCATAGAAGTTGCGGGACTAATGGTGATTGCACTTCTCGGTTTCGCATCTGGTTCCGTTAGCCCCAATTACCTATCGACGACTGGTGCGCCCAAACCTGGGCTGATGGGGCTAATCACCGCATTCGCTATAGGCTACTTCATGTACAGCGGAATTGAGTTGATTCCGAGTTTGGCTGAAGAAGCAAAGGAGCCACATAGAACGATTCCAAGGGCTATAGTGATATCTCTCACCGTCGTCGCCGCAATTTACGTCCTCGTAGCTCTCGGCATTGTTAGGTTGTTGCCGCTTGCTGCGCTGGGAAGTTCTCCAGCCGCGTTTATAGACGCGTCAGCTGTGGTTATAGGCATCATTGCTGCCACTTTGCTCTTTGCTTTCTTTGCGCTATTTGCCGCGCTGAACACCGTTCTCGCTGAGCTTGTGACCTCTTCAAGACTCATGTATGGTATAGCTGAAAAAGGCGCTTTACCCTCAAAACTCGCTACGATAGGTAAGGGTCGGAGGACGCCAACGAACGCGATAATTGTGGCAGGGGTACTCGCCGCGGTTTTCTGTCTTTTTGAGGAGATAGCGTTGGTTGTTGAGGGCGCCGTTGTGACTATATGCTGGATAGACTTCATCGTAGCTGTATCCCTAATAGCATCGAGAAGGCGAGCGCCGAACTTGAAACGACCTTTCATGGTGCCACTGTCAGTCAAGCGTGTTCCAATCCCCACGCTGCTAGGCGCCGTTGTAGTGTTCTTCTTGCCAATACTGCTATTGCTTGACAACTGGATAACATGGATACCGTTCCTCGCATCCCTTCCAATTGCTATCATAGTCTACGTCGTACTCGGCAGACGAAGGAAGAGATAATTCGCACGCTCAAAAGCAGGCAAAGATGGTCTTTTCGTACATCAAGCGTACTATGATACAGCCAAGAATGTATTCATTCTAACCTTAGAAAAAGCAAAAAACGTAGCCCTTACATTCGGCAACTTTCCAGGCGTCCAGGGAGTCTACTCGGCTCTTGGGACGTATGGAAAGGCATCCACTACTATATCCGTGGCATTCTCGAAGATCTGTAGATCATGTATTCCGCGCTTGGCCTCAGGATATCTTTCCGAAAACTTCCTAGTAAATAACCGCAGTGCTTGTCGCAGATACCGCGAAGACCGCGTTGTCAAGAGTACGCTGTAAAAGGGCG
>JAHPYV010000080.1:0-3736 GCA_019058495.1 Promethearchaeati archaeon | reverse complement strand
CGAATCACTCGATCTCTGAATGAGAAGAACCCCTTTTTCAAGAACGATCTCTTGCAGCCTACCCTGCTGAAGAGCCTCCTCGGTTAGAGAGGAGAGCCCTTGAAATAACCCCGTGAATAGGCTTGGATTGCCCCATTTTGTCGTCGTATCCCATGTGTACTCGAACAGACAGAGGCCAGACGACGCATCGACTACAAACAGCTTAATCGCCCTAAATGGCAGCACGTAGCCCAAAGCGGGACGACGATAAAACGCGTATGACACAAACAACGTTCCTATCCCAATAATCAAAGGTACCAATCCAGGAAGAAGAAGTGTGAGGTTCAATCCATAGACCATTGCAGTCAGAATTCCAATAAACACTCCCCCCGTCGCGTTAATCCGGGAGTATTTCTTTAAGCTGGGAGGAGCGTGATAGTTGATTTTCAGGACGTAGTAGGCAAATGTGACACCGATATCTGTAACCAATACAAGGAATGTGAAACGATAGTAGCTGCTTTTCATCAAACTTGCAATCCCGGAAGAGTAGAACATTGGAGTTACCGCATTTGGATCAAGAGTGGAAATGATCAACAAAGTGGAAATTACGGCTAGAAGCACGACTTTCTTCATATCGAGTTTTTCACTATTGATGGTGTCAAGCGCGAGAATGACAACTATGCCCACAAGGATGTAAAGGTAACCCTGAGCGATTATTAGCACTGGCTCCAACAAGAGATACGCAAAGGCTTCCACGATGCTGCATACTGCCAGGAGAAGATAACCACCAAAGAACAACAGAGAGTAACGATTATGGCTCTTCCGATACTCACGCAGCATCAATAAACTGGCAGCAAAAACGGGAACGGTGGAGACGAAGATAACTGCAGTCTCCAAGGTGAGATTCATCAACAGTCCCCTGTGACGTTCAAATTAGTACGCTAGAAAAAAGTCGCTCTCAAGATATATCGTTTTGGAAGAAACATTCGACTCATGATCGCCGGCACGGTGCATTATGTATCTGCAGCATGCTCAGTAATCGATTACATTAGCCATAATCTTTTTATATTCGAGTCAGATTAACCGTCGAACTGAGTGATCATAAATACTAAGGGTCCATGGCAGGTGGTCAGGCATGAAAGGCAATGGTATTTCTATTGAGACTAGAAAACTCACCAAGAGTTTTGGCAGTCTTCAGGCTGTAAAGAGCCTCGACTTGGAAGTTGAGGTTGGCACCAGATTTGGTTTTCTGGGTCCAAATGGGGCTGGAAAAACAACTACAGTCCGTATGTTATCAGGACTAATGAGGCCAACCAGTGGTCAAGCTACTGTCTGTGGCTTTGACATCGTTAAGGAAGCCAGTAAGGTCAAAGGCGTCACAGGTATGCTTCCTGAGTCCCCTGGAGTGTACTCGAAGCTATCCGCGGTCGAGTTTCTGGAGTTTATAGGCGCGCTCCGCGACTTGAGCGGAGAGGCTCTAAACAAACGAATTGATAGACTTTTGGCTATCCTTGGCCTTGAGAATCGAGAAAATGATCTTCTCGAATCATATTCATCGGGCATGAAGCAGAAGGTGCTCGTGGCATCCACCTTACTGCATGATCCGAAACTTGTTTTCTTGGATGAGCCGACCTCTCGCCTGGATCCAGCGGCAGCCGCCCTAGTGAAGGATATTATACTCGCTCTTGCTCAAGAAACCCACACTACTTTCTTCATCTGCACCCATCAAACGGCTTTTGCAGAGAGCGTCTGTAACGAAATCGGATTACTCAATGATGGTCAGCTTGTCACCAAAGGCCCCCCCGATGAAATAACACAAGCCGCGAAGGCGAAAACTCTTGAAGACGCGTATCTAAACATAATCGGTGCAAAAGTGGACCGCAAGAAACTCCTCGAGTGGAGGAAAGGCAAATGACGCGAAAGTGGTTCCAGATCGCGAAGTCCGAGTTCCTAATAGAAACCTCAAGATTCCGCGGAAAGCGCAGGTTAGTGCTGCCAGCGGCTTTTGTGTTTGCCATTGCATGGGCTACTTACATTGTTCCTATGCTCATGCTTCAGCTGATTGGCACACTGAGCTCCTCGACCGAGCTACTGCTTATGACTATTTTTCCGGGATTGATGCGCTCCGTGATCATGCTCATCTGGATCATGCTGCTCTTCTATCCCATATCTTCAGCTCTCCGGGAGATCAAAATTGGTCAGTGGGAGATATTGCTCAGCCACGATGTAAGAACTAGGAGCATAATGTTTGGCTCGTTTGCCTCCAGGATTCCTGTCTACGGCTTGATTACACTTATACTCTCTCCGCTCTTGGTAGCACCTTTTGCGATCGTCTTTCAGGTTAGCTTTGTTGGGCAGCTCCTAATGTATCTAACCATATTCCTTGTTGTTATCAGCACTCTCTGGCTGTCTAACTTCCTGACAACTGCAATCCAAGCTAGGCTTGGTGATTCCCCAAGAGGAAACGACCTGGCAAAAGCTCTCACGTATATATTGGCCATCATAATCGTAATACCAATGTATTCGCTCATTTACTTCGCTGGGACTGTGTCCCAGATACTTGGATTGAATATCTTTCTCGTTTTTCCTTTCACGTGGGGAGCAGATCTGATCACTTGGACCGCTATTTCCTTTAATGGTGTAGGCCTAAGCCAACCGATGGTAAATTCTTTCCAATCAATTTTGGGATTCAGTTCGTATATTGATATTCTCTTATTCTCGGTTTTCTCACTGGCCATTGTCGGACTAGCTTTCGCTTCCACAGGAAGGCTATTCAGGATCGGAGCTGGACCTAGGATGGAGAAGATCGTGACCACTAGGCGAGACGGACCCTTTATGAGGCTTATCCGCCGTGTTTCTCCTGGTCCTTCCGGTATTCTCCTTACGGGGACATTGAAAGACTTCATGCGTAAGGCACAGAACGTCTCACAACTAGCCATGATGATCATCATGTCCATCATCCTCCCGCTCTTCCTAAACGGTGCGTTTACCTTCCGCGGTGCAGTGGATCCCTCTCTAGCACTGTTCATAACGGCATCTGTTCTCGGAATAATCGGTGCGGCCGTTGGAGGATTAACGTTCGGGGGGATCGGATTCCTTGATTCCAAAGACGAACTTTGGATCATACAATCTCCTCCGAATGGCGCCTCGAAGTTCGTGAGGGCGAGACTTATGGAAGCTTTTCTAATGGTTCTCATCGTAGCTGCGATACCTCCGGTCGTTCTATTCTTTATGCTTAATTACAGTTTGGCGGACACCCTTGCGATCTGGATCTATATGTATGTAGCGCTGTGTGCTGCAGCAATGGTCGGTATAGGAGTCTCCGCGAATAACCCTTTTTACGATGATACTCAGAGTAGTGCATTCAGATCAAACAGGGCTATCACTGGACTTATCGTGGCAGCGACCGTTTACGTATGGTTCTATTTCTCACTTATTGAAATCAAGCCATGGAAGTACGGCCTCATCTCAGCTCTGGTTATCGAGATAGCACCCTTGTTGATCGTCAGCGTTGTGACTGTGTACGTTGGCGCGAAGAGGCTTAGCCGGCCAATGAGTTAGGCTAACAGAGATGTGGTAGCGCCGTTGTCAAGGAAAATGAAGGTGGAGTTGAAGAGAGCGCGTGGCTTGGGGCTATCAACCACCTTTTCAGTTGGACTCGTTCTCGCAACATGGATTTACGGCGTTATCGCGCAGGCGGCGCAAGCGCAGGGGTCAAGACATTCTAAGTTGACCGTAAGAAGCTTATTGACTGGAG
>JAHPYV010000079.1 GCA_019058495.1 Promethearchaeati archaeon | reverse complement strand
GCGTTTACCGGTTCATCAGCATTAGCTCTAACTCCGAGGGTTCTTATCTCGTCTGCCCACTGCAGAAGTTGTTTGAGTTCAGGTGAGAGTTCCGGCTCTATTGTTGGGACTTCACCGACCATGACTGTGCCCTGGGTTCCATCAATGGTTATTATGTCTCCTTCCTTGACTGTGTTGTTGCCAACTGTGAACATTCTCTTTCCATAGTCTATTCTTAGGGACTCTGCTCCGACTACGCAAGGCTTTCCTAGCCCCCTGGCTACGACCGCTGCATGTGATGTTTTTCCGCCTCTGCTCGTTAAGATGCCTTGTGCCGCAAAAAACCCGTGAACGTCGTCTGGTTTAGTTTCTTCCCTGACTAAGATGACTTTCTTCTTGGAGTCTTTCCACTGCTTGTCAGCCTCGTCAGCATCAAACACTGCTGCCCCAGAGGCCGCCCCAGGCGAGGCTGCAATGCCTTTCGCTATTGAGTTGACTTTTGCCTTGGGATCTATTCTCCTATGGAAAAGCTGCTCAAGTTCGTTGGCGCCAATTCTTGCAATGGCTTCCTCCTTGGTTAGGAGTTTCTCTCTGACCAAGTCTATTGATGTTCTAACCATCGATTGAGCATTCATTTTTCCGTTACGAGTTTGCAGAATGTAGAGTTTGCCACGCTCAACTGTGAACTCTATGTCCTGAATCTCACGGTAGTGTTTCTCAAGGTTCTCTCGAACATCTTCAAGTTGTTTATAGATTGCAGGCATTACTGTTTTGAGCTGGGCGATAGGTCTAGGTGTCCTGACACCTGCGACTACATCCTCACCTTGAGCTGTTTGCAGGAACTCTCCGTAGAAAACGTTCTCACCTGTGCCTGGATCTCTTGTAAAAGCAACCCCAGTACCGGAGTTCTCGCCTATGTTACCGAAGACCATCGTTACAATATTCACCGCTGTGCCATCGGCCATTTCAGGGGTTATCTTGTACTCTTTGCGGTAAGTTATGGCTCTCGGAGTTTCCCATGAACCGAAGACCGCTGCGATAGCATTCTCAAGTTGTTCAACGGGGTCGTTGGGGAAATCCTTCTTGGTCTGCTTCTTATAGATCTCTTTGTACTTCGTTACAAGATCCTTGAGTGCACTAGTATTGAGGTCTGTATCGAACTTCGCCCCCGTTTCCTTTTTCTTGGCTTCGAAAGTCTCGTCGAAAAACTTCTTTTCGACATTCATGGCGATTGATGAGTACATTTGCACAAATCTTCTATAGGCATCATATGCGAATCGCTCGTCACCAGTCTGCTTTATGAGCCCCTTGACTGTCTCATCATTCAAGCCAAGGTTCAATATTGTGTCCATCATGCCAGGCATGGAGATGGCTGCACCAGAACGGACGGACACAAGCAATGGATTTACTGGGTCGCCAAACTTCTTCCCAGTTTTTTTCTCAACCTTCTTAAGCTGAACGAGTACCTGATTCATCAAACCGGGAGGAAGCTTCTTGCCTGAAGTATAGAACCTCTTACATACCTCGGTTGTGATTATGAACCCAGGCGGGACAGGCAGGCCAATGTGAGTCATTTCACTTAGACCTGCGCCTTTTCCGCCTAACAGCTTCTTATTCTTTCCATCAGCTTCCTCGAATGACAAAACCCAAGGTTGTGGTTTGCTTTGCTTTGACGACATATCAGATCACCTAATAATAGACTTGGAACAAGAATTGCAGCACAAATTGTGTTCTTTTGAAAAACTAAATTTATTCCGCGAGTAGCGTTCAGGTTGACTCGGATTCCCTTGCTGTTGCTACTATTCCATCCGCAATAGAGAGAATAGGCAAATTCTTAAGGTTTTCTAGCTAGAGCACTGAACGTGCAATTCTGCAGTTTAGACCAAACTGATTATTGAGGGAATCGAGGGGTCTTTCTCGGACAAAGCTAGATACATGGCATTTAATGTCATATCATGTAATCGATTACTCGAAAGGTAATATTTATATACTGAAGGACACATGATGTAGAATCAAACTAACTTTACAGGGGAATTATGAGAATTGTCTCGAACAAAGGTTGACGTAGGGTTGTTGAAGAGAGCTGCAACCCTTAGTTACATCTCAGGTGTATGGGATCTTGTTGCAGGTGTAGTCCTTGTGGCGGCGGTATTGATAGCGATTGGTCCATTCATGTCAATGATGGTACCACCGTATACTTTTAGCATAGAGATGCTTACACAAATGTTCAACTCGATCATGTTGGCGGTTTCAGTTGTCATAGGTATTACAATGCCGATCACGATTATCTTTGGTTACTTCTTGTATAAGGTTGGTTCGCAGTATGATGTGGGCTCACTCAAGGTAGCCGGAATATCAGGGATTATAGTTGCACTGGGAATTCCAGTCGTGATATATGGGCTTTACCAGCTTCCGATGGCTCTATTGTCAATCCCGACTCCACCACCGCTAACGATTACTTCGTACATCCTTGGCGCACTGTACCCATTACTACTAGGAGCAGCAGTTGTGGCAATATTCGGTCTGATATTCTTCATTTCATTCCTGATTGGCGCTTCAGGGATGAAGAACAAAACAGGAATAGACGGCTTTCACACGGCGATGATACTGGGGATCGTGGGCATATTCGTTGGAATAACTCTGCCAATCGCAGTAATAATATTCGGCTCAGCATTGAACAGACTGGCAAGAGAGGAAGGAACAGAGAAGATCGCTAAACCTGCTGCCGCGGGAGAGACTGCCACGGCACCTATGAAGCGGGGGACAATGTATTGCCCCTATTGTGGTGCCAAGGTTGAGAGTGATGTCTTGTTCTGCCCATCCTGTGTATCCAGTTTGAAAAAAGAGGGGTGAAGAAAGGCAACTATTTCAGGCTTAAACCGCATCCCTCATTTTATTTTCTGACTCCCTTTCATACTGAAAAGTAGTGGACTAGTTTTCGATCGATGCGCTTTTTGTCTACACCAGTCCAAACTTCTTGATGTTTGCGTCTGCTATAGCTTGTATTCTCTTTATTTCTTCTGCTCCTCCCTCTTTTTGAGTTAGGTGTCTGAATCTGCCTTGAAGCTTCAAGTATTCATCAACTGGTTTAACGACGCCTATCTTCATTACTGATGCTACTTGTCCGTTCTCTATTTCAAATATGGGGAAAAGTCCTGTCTGTTGGGCAAGTCTTGCAACGGTGATAGTCTGCGCAGGATCATAGTACCAGCCCAGTGGGCACGGAACATGTACTTGAATGTACTTGGGTCCGTTGATTGATAGAGCCTTCTTGACTTTTTTTTCTATATCCTTCGGGTATGCAACTGAGGTTGTCGCCACATAGGGAACTCCATGTGCTACTGCGATGGCTGGAAGGTCCTTCTTGTTGGTAATGTTTCCAAAGCTAACCTTACCTGAAGGACTCGTCGTTGTCCTTGAATCCAGAGGTGTAAGGCTGCTGCGTTGTATTCCAGTGTTCATGTAGGCTTCATTGTCATAGCAGACGTATAGCACATCATGTTTTCTTTCGAACATACCGCTGAGTGCGCCCATTCCTATGTCTGCCGTTCCGCCGTCTCCACCTTGAGCGATTACTTTAGCTTCGTTGGTTCTTCCCAGAGCTTTCAAAGCGGCTTCGATTCCAGATGCTACCGCTGCTGCATTCTCGAATAATGAGTGTATCCATGGGACTTCCCACGAGGATTGCGGATCGCGGGTCGTGAATACTTCCAAGCAACCAGTCGCGTTTGCAACTATGGTGTTCGGACCTGCAGCGTTTAGGACTAACCTCGCTCCCAAGGACTGTCCGCATCCCATGCATGCTGTGTGTCCTGGAGCGAGCAGGTTTTTATTGGTAGTAGCGGCTTCCATGATAATTTAGTCACCTCCAACTAGCAGCTCTCGGTCGAGATCAATGAAGTCTAGCTCAACTGGTTGTTTCTGAGCACGCTCCACTGCTCCAAGTATCGAGTTTTGAGTAATGTCTCGGCCTCCCAGACCAATTATGAAGTTGCTGAAGTTGCTTGGGGCATTTCTGGACTTCGAGTCAAACAGTGACTTTATCTCAGAGCAGAGTATACCTCCCTTGCCTAGAGAGATCGATTTCTCAAAAATGATAATATTCTTCACTCCTTTAAGAGCATCGTAAAGTTGCTCATTCGGGAAAGGTCTGAAACTTCTGACTTTGACTATTCCAATCTTCTTTCCCTGGCTTCTCAACTTGTCGACTGCATCTTTCATAGTGCCTAACATTGATCCCATTCCAACAAGCAGTGTATCAGCATCGCTCGCTTGGTACTTATCGATCAATCCTCCGTAGTACCTTCCAAATTTCTCCTTGAATTCATTGGCGACGTGTTCAATCTTGGGCTTCGCTTTCTCCATAGTCTCCTGGATGAGGTACCTTGTCTCCATATACCTTTCAGGTCCAACCATTGCGCCGAATGTCAGCGGCTCCTTGGGTGTTAGGTAGTATTTTGGTTTGTATTTCGGGAGGAATTCATCAACATCTTCCTCGCTAGGAACATCAACTGGTTCATATGCATGTGTTAGGACGAAGCCATCCATGCACACCATTACAGGAAGCATGATGTCCTTGTCTTCGCCAATCTTGTACGCTTGGATTTGCATATCTCCAGCTTCTTGATTGTTTTCTACAAAGATCTGTATCCAGCCACTATCCCTCACTGTGACGGCGTCTTGGTGATCGTTCCATATGTTTATTGGTGAAGAGACTGACCTGTTCGCGCATGTTAGGGACACTGGCAGCCTCAGTCCAGCGATGTTGTATAAAACTTCAAGCATTAAGAGTAAACCCTGAGAGGTTGTCGCAGTGTATGTCCTCGCTCCGGTAGCACTTGCTCCTAGTACCACTGAGGCAGCAGAGTGCTCGCTCTCGACGTTTACGAACTCTGTTTTTAGTTGTCCGTCAGCAACGATTTGAGCCAAGTTCTCGACTATATGTGTCTGAGGGGTTATTGGGTACGCGGATATTACGTTGGGCTTGCAGAGTTTCACGAATTCGGCTACAGCCCTTGATCCTTCAATCATATTTCGAACCATATTCGGCACCTCACCTTCTTTCCGGTTTCATCTCTAGCGCTTTTACAGGGCATATTAATGCACAGATGCCGCAACCCTTGCAATAGTCAAGGTCGACGAAGTATTTGCTCTTCTTGTCAACTTTTATCACTCCTTCAGGGCAATAGAGCACGCAGAGAGTGCATGCGGTGCACTTGTTCTTGTCGCAAATGGGGTACTGCGTTCTCCAACTGCCTGTCTTGTTGGCTTTGCTACTTCCTGGTTTTGCTATGACTGAGACTGGAATCTTCTGGGGAGTTTTGGTTTTTGAACTCATCTCTATGGTCGCCTCACATAATCGTATGCATTTCTGGCTGCTTTGGCGTTCTTTTCGCCGAGCTCGCCAGGGAACCTTTCTCTTATGCATCGCTCGATTGATTCCAATTTAATCAGGCCAGTTGCGCCCGCAAAGGCACCCATCATAGTGGTGTTCGGGATAGGTCGGCCTATGATCTTGGTCGCTATATCCGTCGCTGGGACAGTCATGACTTTTGCTTTGGTCTGAAGATTCATCTCATTTGGTTTCTTCTCGGTGTTTATTATCGCTAGACCCCCATCCTTCAATCCTCCGAAGACGTCCACGACACCTAACAGAGTAGGGTCTTGAACAATAATGTAGTCGGGGTTGGTTATTTGACTCCTTGATCTTATCGACTTCTCATCGATTTTGACGAATGCTTCAACTGGGGCGCCCATCCGTTCGGAGCCGAAGCTTGGGAAGGCTTGGGCTACCTTTCCGTCCTCGAATGCAGCGATGGCTAGAAGCTCAGCTGCTGTTACTACGCCTTGTCCACCGCGACCGTGTAACCTAACTTCGATCAACTTGATCAACTCCTAAAGCAATGGAACTTAGAGATTCATGTTGTAACACGAATGTTAAGCAGTCAGGATAACCTTAAAGTTTACCCTTCATTTGCAAAAGAAAAACAACTGATTTCAATGCGATATAGAGGAAAAACATTCTTAAAAAGATAGTTAACTACGACTAGATAGAACAAACGTCGAACAATTCAGAGCGTGATCCTGACAAAGCGTTTCTTCCCATGCCTCATCATGTGGACGGGAGAATCGACATACGATCTTCTCACGGTCCAAGGGACTCGGCATCCTAAACTCCCGAGAGAAATCGCTCTGAATCTCCAAAAAAAGGAAGGAATAATGTGAGTTCTATCGCTTCCTCTTCAAGAACAATGCTCCGACTACTATTGCAACTACGAAGACAATTACTGCGATTGTCTCAGGCGATATTTGAATGCCTTGACCACCGCTCGGTGGTATACTAGTTCCGGATTCGACTATTAGTGTATGCAGAACGTCTGCCACTGCGTTAACTCCCAGGTTTAGTGATTCGGCGACTCTGCTTTTGAATTGTATGGACCAGGCACTTACGCTCGACCATGTGCTCTGGAAGTTGATGTTCATCCACCATGCGTTGTATGTCAATCCGTTGTCGTAATATGTGTTTTGACCCATTGATGTTGCTGCGCCGAATGCTGAAATAGTATCAAGAGCGCCATCGTATGTGACTGTAAATGTATTCGCACTATAGCTACCTGTGACGTGGTCTACTTGGGTCTCAAAATCGCTGTGAGCAGTGGACGATTCATTGTTTAACACGTGTGCCCAACAGGCTACATCATCAATGTAGTGAGTCATCGCGCCAGCATACCATGCTGCCACGGCGTAGGAACCATTCTTTAAGCAAGCTAAGGCTTTCTGGTATTCTTCGCTGGCTCGCTGTGATGCTGAGCTGTCTGTGCACGTTGTTCCTGAGTAGTAGTTATGGTGATCCCATGTATCTCCGTAGCCTTTTCGCCCTTGGAACGATGCCTGGCTATTATCCGGAGCCTCAGTTCCATAAAGGAAGGCCATTCTGTTGTTAGTCAGCCATCCCGACTCATTGGATGGAAGAAGGTTCACTGCGTGTTCCGCTATCCAGTCATGGGTCCCATAGTCGAGGTTATTTGGATCGCTACTGTAACCACCATTTGACCATGCTACAGTAGTTTTTCCTAGCCCAAAAGCAGTCACCAAGACGAGAAGAGACAATGCCATAGCAGTGAACTTGAACAGAGTCTTCATATTTCTCAAGTCAAATAACCCTCTCTGAGTGTTCCATATAGGATAGAGATAAAATCATCGGTCCTGCGATGGATCTAAACAGATCAGAAAAACTGCGGAAAACAGAAAGATGGATTTGCCATGTGGACTTCAACTTTCGCCAATAATGGTAATTGCGAACTCACGGTGTTGGGGTCCATCGAACTCAAGGAAAAACACTGATTGCCTCTGTCCCATCACAAGTTTCTGATTTTGTAGCGGTATGACAGTGTGGTTCCCGACTACCGCGCTTCGCAGGTGACTGGGGGCGTTTACTCCAAGTCGACCATCAAAGTCCAAGTATCTTGCATGGCGGTAGTCTCCTTCGTCGGGCACAAGTCTACTCAGGAGTGCCAGTATGTCATGCCGAATGCATTCGGCGTCTTCGTTAACGGTTATCCCAGTTGTTGTGTGCATCGTAATCACATAGACTATGCCGTCACTGATTTTCGAGTCCTTGACTGCTTGATTAACGAATTCGGTTATGTTTAGTATGTCCTGAAAGTCCTTTGTCTGGATGCCGATACGCTTAGTATAGGTTTTCAACTCTCTCCCTCCATGGTCACTCCAAGCAGCTTCAGCGCATTGTTGCAGAAGATGTTTTGTATAACATCTTCTTCACGAAGGACATTCCTTACAGCCTTGGCCATTTTGTGCATCTCTATCCGCGGATAGTTCGACCCGAAAAGGATCCTTCTGTTTAGGCTCCTCTCTATGAGTGTTATCGGAACTTGCTTCGTGAATACGTATTCAATGAATTCCTTCGGAGTGTCAGCATAGAGGCACGAGGTATCGAGGTAGACATTCTGATACTTCATGGCCAACGTAACAGACTCGAGGACGTAAGGCCAACCCATATGAGCGATGACCAAGTTGAGTTCAGGGAAGTCGTGAGCCGCATCCTCAAGTAAACTCGGATGGCTATACTTCATCATAGCATCTGCTCCCCATGTCATTCCCGCATGTATCACCACAGGGATACTCAGCTTCGAAGCTTCGTCAAACACTGGATACGCTTTCTCCCTGTCGTTTGGGTAAAACCGCTGCAGACCCGGTCTAGTTTCAGTCCCTTCAATCCCAGGTCCGTGATGGCTTTCCTGAGTTCGTTAGGAGCCTCCTCTCTCAGAGGATCCACGCTGGCAAAGCCAATGAAGAAGTCATACCTTGAAACTAGATCCGCGATTTGCTCGTTTGAGAAAATCTTGCAGCCATGAGCCGTAGAGCAGTCAATGGGAAGTAGAACAGCTTTCACCACTCCCGCAGTCTTCATCTGATCTTTGAAGGTTTCAATTGGCTGCAAAGCGTTCTGTAAATTAAACACATCTCTGACAGCGCGCTTCAAATCCTCGGATTCTTCAACAACTTGTTTTATTAGAACAGGGTGAGTATGAAAGTCAATCAAAACAAATACCCTCCCTTGACCTGTTGCCATCAATCGGTTGCGGGAGTTACCAAAGCATTTCATAGATAAGGTTTGTCAAGAAGATAAGTTTAGTTGTTAGAACTGAAGGGTGGACATAGAGAAAAATGAGCCTCGACCGGGTTTCATGCGACCTATACACTATTCTATAATGATTTGACTACAAATTTGCATACATTGTCTCCGTTGGCGATGCACTCAACTTCCCGAACTAGGTATCTATGATTAAAGGCTTTCTCATAAATTGCCGTGATCATGCCTACCGCAATGTAGTCAACTTTCATCGCTTTAATAGCGTATTCCTGTGCTATCGCACTGTTCTTCAATGTGACCTCTCCCCCATCCTTATTCGGGGCTGCAATGAAGACGCCCCATCCCTTGATTGACAGGCTTCTGAGGCAGGATTTCACAAGTTCCTCACCGCTTGTCTTGAAGGCCTCGATTTCTTTTAATGCAATGAACCCTCCAATTCTGGTGAGAACGACTCCGACCGTTGCTTGACTCATGTTCTCAGCCGAGTACCTCAGCATCTCAGCGACGCTAAGAAGATCCTTTACTGCAACTCTTCGTCCCTTCGAAATCATCTGTCCGTCTTGTGGCATTTCAAGCCTCTTCAGAAAATCTCTGAAATCGGCTTTGACTGATTCCTCCACTCTCAGTCCGCCTTCTTTGGATTGAATTCGAATTCACAGTAAGGCTTTCCTTGGGCTACGCAGCTAACTTCTTCAGTCTCAAACGGCTGGCCGAATGCCTCTTCGGCCGCACCAGAGATCATCCCCGCCATATTGACGTGAATTGGGACGACCTTGCCTGTCGTTGGCATTGAATCTCCGTAGTCTTCCCACTTTGCCGAGCCGTTTAACTTTTCCTTGTCAAACTTGAGTTCTCTTATCGCCCCCCACCCTACAGAGGAGAATAGCCAAAAGTAGAATGCAAACGCTAACTCATCTTTTAGACCGAACATTTTCTTGCCGATTTGAACCATGTGTTTTCCAGCATTGATGTGTGATTCTTTAATGATCCGATTTGAGACATTTTGCCCCAGGATGTCAGCGAAACTCTTCAAGAAGTACGAGACGAATGATGAATGAAGAAAGCTATGCGAAGTCCGCTTAGTCTGTCAACCAGTTTTCCAGGAGAGGGATTATCAACTATAGTCTTCAGCATTTCAAAAGACTCGTGAACAGTCTTCATTCCTATTTTCTTCGCTAACCGATCGTACAAGTCACTTGAAAAGTCTACCAAGAAACTTACACCACCATGCCAGCTCTCCCATTTCACATAGTTCGTGTCACCACAGTTCTTAGATCGAGGGACGAGCTATGCTATCCTGCTTCTCCACGCCAGACTACAGAACCATTGTTATCGTTATCTGTATTCAAGTGGCTAATAAACTCGACGATTCGCAATGGGCGAAAAACGCCAGGACGATATTGAACAACACTTAAATCAGTATCAACGGATAATTCTATCAAGAGTAAATGGATCATGTGATCCGATCTCGTCTTCTCGGGGTGTCCCTCAGTGAAGATCGCGGTGGTGAGTGACAGTTACGCACCCTATGTTGACGGTGTTGCAAGATATCTAAATAGGGTCGTGCAGATGCTTTCCGATAGGGGACACGAGGTCCTAATAATCGGACCAGGATTCTCGTTGCATAAGAAATTCGAGTTCGAACAGAATGACGTCGGAATAGTGAGAAATCCCACTCTGTGGATGCTAAGATTCAATGACTACTATCCATCTCTTCCGTCTCGGGCCTGCGCTCCGATTATCAAATGGGCTGATGTCGTGTTCTCACCGAGTCTGGCTCCGCTTGGCATATATTCTATAATATACGCTAGCAGAAGGCACAGGCCGATGGCCTTCTTCGTTGTTCATGATGAGGAAGTTCTAATAGGCAAGGGTGTTTGGCTTCCTCTCCCAAAGCGAGTCGTAAGAATGATTATCCGCAGACTTTACATGAGGTGCCCAGTGATATTCTTCGCAACTCAAAGGTTCAGAGGAAAAATACTGAAGCTAGGCGTACCCGAGGACCGCTTGATGTACGACCCGTATGGAATAGAGTTTGGTTTCTTTTCCGCAGGAAGCAAAATGCTTGGCAGAAAGAAGCTTGGTATACCTCAATCCGCTAAGGTAGTTCTCTACTTAGGCAGAATGTCCGAAGAAAAAAACGTTCGAACTCTGATCGCAACTATTCCCGAAGTTGCGAAACACTTTTCAAATCTATATTATGTTTTCGCGGGTCATGGTCCAAAGTTTGAAGAGTACCGAAAAGAGGGAGTGGAAGCCGCTAAGACGTCAGGCGCGAAAGTAATCTTCACAGGGCGAGTGGATTTCATGGATCTCCCTAACACTTATGCAATAGGGGACATATTTGTACACCCCTCTCTCCATGAAGCCCAATCCTTCACAGTCCTGGAGGCTATGTGTACGGGCGAACCTGCAATAACTGCAGTCGAAGAAGGTAAGTACAGTTTTCTGAAGCAAGGATACAACGCAGAGTTCGTTGAGAACGTACTTGACTGCAAGGAGCTCTCAGATAAAATCGTCGCACTCCTCAGGGATGACGACAGAAGAAGACGAATGGGCAAGAATGCATTCACAATGGCTCGACAATACACCTGGGATGCTCACATCGATAGATTGGAGGAGGGGTTCAGAAGAGCTATCAAAGAACGGCAAAGAGGCAATTGATTACTTGGTTTTTCCAGTGTTCTTGTGGGTCCTTCTGTTCTCTGCACTCCTTGTCTTTCCGTACTCGCATTTGTTCCTAGTAAGGCAGTAGTTACAGTTGTACATCAATTCACATATTTGGCAATTAACGTGCTCAAAGCAAGGCTCTGGGAGAAGCTCGTTTGCAGAGCCCCTTCTATGATTTTGAGCTGCAAGCTTCAGGCATACGAAGTTCTCGCACATCTGTATCCTCATTATCTAGATTCGAATCTCGGCTTCTTTAATCATTCGTTAGAAGGCGGGTAGGAGAATCTGACTTGCTTTTTGCGTCTACATTGGATCCAAATCCCTTGATCACAAGGTTAAGTTAATGAGCACCAAAGAACTAGCAGACAAGTAGCACTCTCGCAAGCACTTTGGTTTACGAGGCACACTTCCTGAGAGATACTGAGGCTTAGAGATGCGCGAAAAAGTCGTACGCCTCAAGGACAAACTTGAGGCAATCTACTCGGACAAAGATTGGGCATTGCTCAAAGGGATGCGACAAGAAGCCATTGACTTAATGAAGATACTCAAAGAGGATGGAATCCCATCAACTGTTCATGGGAGTGTAGCTCGAGGAGATGTATCGCCCACAAGTGATATTGACATATTCATCCCTATCGAAGTCTCCTCATTCAAGGTTGAGGTGGCTTTGAGGAGAGCAGACATTGATTATATTTCTAGGAGAGTTGAGCTAGCTACGCCTCAACACGCAATTAAGGCGCACATTGAGACAGATATAAACCGTACAATAACATTCCCTTTGGTTAAGCTGAAGCGAAGAGAATGGGAGTTCTACAAGTTTGGCGGAGTAATCGATTTCGTTGAAATCATGAACGACAAGAGAGTACCAGGCGTTGATAAGAGGCTAGTTCTAATTGAACCCACTCCTCACGGGCACTACGAG
>JAHPYV010000078.1 GCA_019058495.1 Promethearchaeati archaeon | reverse complement strand
GGCGCCGGACCATCCTCCGTCGGTGAACTGTACTGATGAAAGGTAACTCGCAACTGCCGCTTGATCAATATCTCCGAGTCTGCCTAGGATCTCCAAGCTTGCTATCGAGTAACCTGTTCCAGAGTTAACTGTTTTACGATCGTTAGGCAGGTGCTCCTCATAGAACAGGCCGCTCGACGTGATGTACCCGTTCATTAGCCAGTGCTCTACAATTGTTTGATTCACTTCGCTCAGAGCTCCAAGCAACTTTAGACTCACTAGAGCCATGAATGTGCTTTCGGCGGAGGATATTCCTCCTGGATAATCGGCGAAACCGCCGTAGTTGGCTGTATCATCTGGGTTCAGGCTCTGACAGGAGAGAACATAGCCTTCGGTCTTCGACCGATTGATGGCGTTGAGCGCCCCGGTGACGTTCAGGGTCATCAACGCCCAGTAGGTGTTTGTGATGCTCTTCGATGTACCGCTTGGGTGATTAATGAAACCATCGGTGGATTGACATGATCCAATGTATGCTGAGACTTTTGTCAAGTTGACTCGGTCCAGAGCTGAAAGATTGGACAGGATTAGAATAGCCATTCCTGTCTCTGTGACCCCAGACCAAAGCGATGGTGAAACGTATCCATTTGGAGACTTGAAGTAACCTTCGCTGGTCGAGTAACAATAACTTGTGAGCCAGTTTACTAGCTTTGAAGTGTTAATCGCGTCTAGCCTTTCGATGAGTCTGAGTGATTCAACAGCGTAATAGGTTGCAGGTATTTGGGGGTCGAAGTTATCTCCGAATCCACCTGTCCAATAAGTTGACTTGGACGCCTCGAGGCTCTCTCCCCCGCCGAGGAAACTGTAGACCAGTGCAAGATCAGTGAACCCACCCATCCACTCAACCGTGTTCACAAAAAGGTTTCTGCCATTGGAGTTCAAGGTCGATGGATCTTTAAAACCCCACCAAAAAATCCGTCCACTGTTGCCACAAGAACTGTATAGCGCTGCGACCACGGGTTTCGGAGCGCTTTCAAGAACTGCAAAACTGTAGAGGTTATTAACCATGTTTTCAGGATATGATTCAAGGCTCACAGTCTGACCGAATATTCCTATTGAGTCTGGTGGTCCAATCCCAGAATCTGGGATGAAGTACGGAGACGTGTAGATTGGGTGATTAGCTTTGTCGTTTGCCTTCTGGACATTTGCGGTGACACTGACTTGGCCCATTTCTCCATTGTAATTTGCAAGCCGGTCTATGACTCCGTGTGCGCTACCTACGAGAATGATAGGTTTGCCCGTTCCGACAATCGCACTGGCTTCTCTTAAGGTTACGCTTGATCCCGTGCTTCCTCCGCAGGAGTGGTCCACAATGATCAGATCATAACTACACTCCATGCTTGAGTTGCCCGCGATCTGTTGAAGTGAAAGCAGAGTTACGTTGTAGCCGTAGTTTGTTAAAAGAGATCTCCACGTATCTGCGTACACTTGCGTACCTGTTGAAAGATCATACGCGATTAGAATGCGAATGCTGGAAGTTGGGTATAAGAAGTAGGGTGAAGGAGAAGAAGGAAATAGGTCTTCAGAGGATTTGGCTTTGAACGATCCCGCCTTAGGTGGAGATAATTGAACAGTTTGAAAACCTGCAAGGACGGCCGAAGAGCATATGAACAGAACTATTATTATTATTGGCAGCCACGATCGTCGGTGTTTGATATGATTGGGCAAAGAATCCTTGAATCTCCTCAGGCTATTGTTCGATAGTAGATGAAAAAGCGTGTTATTTAAGGCTAAGAAAATCAGGTTGGTCCACTGGAAGAATAGATGAAGACGCCGAGAAGAGAAGAGTTGACAGGGTCTTCTGAAAGATTATGCGTGCGAATAGAGACCACAGGACTCGCTGAATAGTTGTTTCTGGTACGAGGCACATTAGAATGGCTACTGGTAGTTGTGCTCGTCAAGCTGCCTGTGGCAGATCGGGCAGTAATTCTTCACGTGCAACCATTCGAGCATGTGAGCTTTGTGTGCTTGGTTTCCACAGAATGGACACCACAGTGCTTCTTCATTTTCATTCATTTCCAAGTTGCAGATCATACATCTTCCTACTGTCCTTGGGACATTCTTCTTCTCACTTGGAATAGGAGTTGCGGCGCTCTGGGCTAGTGTGTTTGCTCCACAGTTTGGACAGAAGTCCCCTCTGTTTGTCTCTATGGTAGTGCCGCAGTATGTGCATACCCTTGTTGACTGGACAAAAACGGGGCGTACCAGTCTGTCTTGTTTTTCAACATCTTCAGGAATATTGTCGGTTTGCCATTGCTGTGAAGCTGTTCTGTGACTGCTCTGTTTATGTCTCCTTGCAACAACTAACATTGAAGTAACACCGACGAGTCCGAGTATACCCACTACGGATAATATAGGGAAAACCGGGGCGGGACCTCCCGGCGCAGTACTACTTTGCGACGCTAGTGTGACGATTTGCGCGGGATTTTGACCAGGAGACAAGGTTACATTCATGGCGTAATCAACGTAACCGTTCTTTGAGAAGCTGATGGTGTAGTTCCCAAATGGTATAGAATTGAAGACCACAAATCCAATGTAATCTGTGAGATTGACCCAGTTCTGACCAGGAGGCACCGATGTTAGGACGACTGCAACACCTTGAATAGGGTTGCCTGAGGAATTCTCCAGAAGGCGGAAAGCCACTGAACAAAGGAGACTTTGTAAGCGAATCTCATATCTGGCTGTGGAGTTATCGTTGACTGTTGCCCAGAATGAGTAATTGAAATACCAATTCTTTGAAACAATGATCTCGTAACTCCCAGGCACTAGGGAGGTGAAAGTCAAGTAGCCTGTCGAGTTTGTCGAACCGATCAGCATAGACTGACCTACAGGCTGGTCTATAGAGACGACGTAGGCATCTGATATGTTTTGCCAAGATGAATAGTCAGTAACGTGTAAGAGCAGCATTCCATTTGGGGGCGCTCTCTCCACAGTTATCGGCTTTTTAAAAGACTCTCCAGTTGCACTCGCGGCGAGATTCTGTTTGCTTCCATTGTTATCTCCCGCGGTGGCGAAAAATAGTGTCAGTACTACTGCTACTATGATGAGGGCAGCTAAGCCTTTTCTGCGTGCGATTAGTAACCCCGTCTCGCTCAAGGTCGGTCGGATTTCCCCCTCGACCAGTCTTCCTATGATATTTCTGGAAATCGCTTTCCTTATTAGTTTTCCGATTTTGTTTGTCGCGCATAATCCACGCACTTGCTTCGAATGCACTTGGTGAATCTAAACACGTTAAGTTTAGCGTTAAATATGATGTATATTGATCCGAGTAATGTTCCATTTAAGGAGGAAGAACTGAATAAAACTGATTGAGCCAACGCAACCGGCAGCTCATAGATCTGATGTTAATCATGTTTCTGTCTGATAAGGTGTGATCTCCGCTGGGAGCGGTGTTGTAGTGGGTTTAGTTGAAGCTTCTGCAACAATCTTGACTTGATGTCCAAGAAAGTTTCTCGGCAGCTGTACAAAAGAGGCAAGTTCTTCACCGGTTAGTTTGCCCGACGGACGTAAAAGGTCTCTTCTAATGGTTCCAACCAGTACTTGTGGAGGCACGCGATCAATGGATAGTTCAGCGGCGGAATTGAATTGCAGCGCTCTAACTTTGATTGACTTTGCGATGTTTTCGACTGTAGCAGGCTCAGCTATGACGGTTAAGCTGACTTCGAAGTAGCCTGATTTTTCGGCCGCCTTCAGTCGTTTGAAATTGAGGCTGGTCTCTTGCGCTTTCTGTCTTGCGTCCAGAATTCTTTCCTCACGCTTTTCGGCCGACTTTTCATTCTCTTTTGCTGCATCTAGGAATCTGTTACTTAGTCCTTCTGAGATCTGCATAACAGCATGTCTGTGAGCCTCACTTGTCTCCGTTGATTCCCTATCCAGAGCGTCGGCTGGCAAGGGCTTAGCGTGGAGAATGCAAGCAAAGTCCAAGCGAGGTCTGTGAGTTAGCGCTACATCTAAGAACATGTCAAATGGGCTGATTTCCCGTTTCAGAGTTAATGATTGCAGATTTTCCAGATGGATTAATCGAAGTTTTGTGGGTCTCTCGGAATCTGCTTTTTTATGCAGTTTGGCGTTGTAGCCATCGCTTTCAAT
The DNA here is from genome assembly GCA_019058495.1 of Promethearchaeati archaeon. Classification (GTDB taxonomy): domain Archaea; phylum Asgardarchaeota; class Atabeyarchaeia; order Atabeyarchaeales; family Atabeyarchaeaceae; genus JAHPYV01. The sequence continues at coordinate 8,180 of JAHPYV010000078.1, read as the reverse complement.
CTGTTGTATGTCTTCAAAATGCGTGACGAGCGGCAACATTAGCACTCTCTTGACTCTGCCGTAATTCTCTAGAGGTCTTGCTGCAATTGTTGTGGAAGTAGCCGATCTCATGCTTTCGATCAATGATCTCGAACACTCGTCAACGTGTTCTCTACACTTTTGGTAGTTTCTTCCTTCACTTAGAGAGGCTATGAAGATCTTAGAGATTCCGTTATGGCAATAGAGTTCATAACTAGTCTCGATGTCAAATCTTCTCATTGAAGTAAGCCGTTTAATTAGTCTTTGAGCAATTTGTTCACGAGTCTTTTCGGTGATCGTGTATCCATCTTCAGAATTAAGTTGATGTTTCACCTCGATGAATTTCAGGACTTTGAAGCCTTTTCTTCCAGCATTGTAGGCGACATGCCCCTCTTCTATGCCCTTTGGAAGCAGGCGGTCTTTTGACAATCTCCCTTGGTGATGCCATCTACTGTGAAAAGATGAATTTCCTGCAAAAGTAGATCGTCTCTTCCGATAGGCAAAGTAAGCGACGAAAACGACGAGTAGAGTTGCGGGCCCAAGAATGAGGCTCAGTGGATCGGAAACTGATATCGATTCTTCTACTGCAAACACGAGTATCGATGGAACCACTGTTAGGCATAGCAGCTTCATCAGGCCAGATAGTCGCTTCACTCGATCAAACCTGATCGTGAGAGCAGTAATGATACATACTGTTATTCCAACTAGAGCGGTTAGGCCTACCATGCTGAGCATCGCTGCAAGTGAGACTAACCACACGGTGATCCTCAAGGCTAGGAAGATGACGGCTGCTATGAAGATGAGCTTCAGCAATGACTTGTTGAATAATAGGCCCAACAATCCCATGACATGCACCAAGCGGTACGTTGACTTGCGAAAGATGAATGATTCGCCACGTTCTGAGAATCGTGACTGCTGTCAGTGAAGGGTTCCTTATAAGATCAAGAAGCGCCCCTAGTCCGACATGACAGGCTGAGTTAAGCCGGCTGAAGTGATTACGTATCGAACTCTCTTTCCGATCTGCCCAAGTTTTGGCGCCTTCTCAATTGTCGCCCATCTTGTGCACTCTGTCATTCTGTCCGTCGCAAGTCTGATCTCGTACTTTGACACTCTTGAGACAGCGTCCCCTCCAACTGGTTTGATATCTTGTGCATGTGAGAAGTCAGGTGAAACTTGGTTCAAGATAAGCACGGCGATATCGGTTCTTCTCGCAGCTCCAAGCAGCGCTGGCAATTGCTCTTCAGCAAGTCTTCGGAATACTTTGCCTTGAGGGTGTTTTGCGGCTTCCAGTCGATAGTGTTTTGCTATGGTGTCAACAACGACCAGTTTCAGGCTCTGTAGCCCCCAAGGTTCGCCCCCGTTTTCCATCAGCTCCAGAAATTGATTTCTTTGATCATGAAACGAGGACAGTTGTGAAATTGCTATCCGCCGCAATACATTGATACTTTCCTCTCTTCCAAGCACCTGGCGAAGTCTATTTGACCGAAGCGCTTCTTCAGCATCGAAGAATAGGACATCGTATCCAAGAAGAGCTACGGAAATTGCCGCTTGTAGAGCAAAGGTGGTCTTCCCAGATCCAGCGGGTCCATAAAGATGGGTTACGAGTCCTGTTTGGAGTCCTCCGCCAAGTAGAGCATCTATCGGTGTTTTCGAGGAGAGTTTCATATGTGGATGGACGCTCCTGAGGGGGGCTAAGATCGGACGCGTTTCTAATGTGTTGGGGGCCCATCGAACCCTCTCCTTAAGAATGGAATTTTGGGAGACATAGAATTGGAGAGGAGAGCATGTGCAAAGTTGATGGACCCCTCACAAATCTGTCAAAAGAGCATTCCTTATAAGGCTAAGAAAAGGGAGACTACTAGACTTTCTACGCAATAGTATTGACGCCAACAGATAGCGAAGAATCATGACATTAATTCAGTATCTGAAACATCAAGTCCCTTCCTAGAATAAGACTTCAGAGATCTCTCTGATGCATTTCGTGTAGACATGGTCTGGGTTCTTCAATATGAACAGTGAGTCCAATTTGCTAAGCATTACGTCGCATAAGCAAGGGATTATGGATACAATAGGGTACTTGAGCCGTTTCTCTAGGGTTCTCCTAGTTTTCTCTTTGTCTTCGTCTTTGGTGATCGCGCTTGGGTACGCGAAGTTTACAACGATGTGTGGGTCTAATGGCTGCAGTTGACGGTAGAATCCTTTGATGAGTTTCTCCGTGCCGATAAGATCCGGTCCATCCATTCTCGTTAGAAGCAGTAACTTGTCGCTCGACACCATCGCGTTAACCGAGGAGTGAGCGACTCCTGGACTCGTGTCAAAGATCACGTAATCATATTTGAGCTCATTCAGGGCCGTTCCCTTGAGTTTGCTGACTTTCATAAGTGCGTTCATTTGCCACTGCTCTGCCAAGAGCTTCAGAGTGATGAGGTCGATTGATTGAGGGGTTGAGTCAGCCAAAATGATGTCTACCGGAAGATCTATTTTTGGAGGATGGATCACTACCTGTTTCACTTCACTCTTGTCAAAGAGATAGTCATTAATGTAGGCTTCAACATCGTCGTCTGCCACTCCAAACAGCGCTTGAATACTTGGAGCTCTGAAATCCATGTCTACTAGAAGGACTCTTTTCCCAAGTTGGCCCAAGTAGACGGATAGATTTGATGCGATTGATGTTTTGCCGGTTCCACCTTTGTAGCTGTGTACTGAGACGGCCAGTTTCCGGTTAGCGACGTTCTTTCTTTTACGACTACTCATAATAGGGGCCTCTCCAGCATGTTCCCTCTTCTTTTCGGTTGCCGCGAACTTGTTTGCGTGTTGGACACAATTAGTTTATTATAGGGCTTATGGATTATTAAAGGATGTGTATTTTCTGGAGTCAAACCGGAGGGAAGATCAAAGTGGGAGACCCGTCGGAGTTCTCGTCGCGCTCAAATCATGATTCATCGTCAGCTGATGATTTAGATAGGGCCATCTTAGCACGCTTGGACAAGATCGCATCTGTGTTGCAGAGCCTGCTTCAGGTCTCTCATGAGATGTTGGATCGTCTCGAAGGCCTAAAAGAGACAGAGATCCAGCAGAATAAGGTGATTGAAGAAGAAGGTATAGCTGACAATCTACCTAAAGGCATTAATGTTTCAACTCTTTTGGACTTGCCCGATCATCTTCGCAAACCACTGATGACGATATTTAAGCTCGGGGGAAGGGGAACAGCTGTCCAGGTCAGCGAGAAACTTGGAATAAGCAGACCACAAGCCAGTTCTACCCTGAATAGTCTCGTACGCTTACGTCTGCTCTTGAAGAAGAGGGAAGGAAAGGAGGGGCGAAGAGGGGCAGATGCTATCTTCATGGTTCCCGAAAAGAAGTAGGAAGAATATCACTCGAGTGAGGTTCGACCTCTAATCGTTACTGTTTTTCGTCGCGGTCTGGTTTCCATTTTCCGAGCCAAGTGGCGATCTCTCTAGCCACGATGCTTCTTGACATGTCGATGACAGGTACGTCAACGGTGCCTACGCTTATCTTTTCAGCATAATCAGGCATTGGCGCAAAGCTTACGCTTATCCAGTAGCTGCGACCTTGGAGAAGCTCTTTGAATATTGGGGCTGATGTTGGATTGAGAGGCATACCAGTGAAAACAACTCCTTCAGCCCAGTTCAAAAGGCTGGGCTGCCCCATCCTGAAGAGAACAGCAGCTATATTCGCGAGTTCCTCTTTTCTTTCGAAGCGAACAACTTCCATTATGTGTATCTGCTGGATTGGGCTGTAGAGAATCTCAACCATAAGGTTTCATCACGCCCCTTTTGAAGATCCTATCTCCATTCAACTCGAAGCCCGCATCATTCTGCTAATGCTTTGAGGTTACCCTTTATTTAAGAGTTTAGCAGGAAGCCCCCCCTACTAGTGGGGTGGATGAATTGCCTTGATGCTCAAATGGTAGGCTTAAATGCGGGCGATAACCCTAGGTCCCTTAGGATTCAGCGGTAAAAGTGCGGCGACGCACTGGGATACCACGGCGTTAAGCCTTCCGCCGAAAGCAGGCTGTGCCAGGCAACCACTCTGAAAGTCCTCGGCTAGGGCTCGCCACCCAACGTCAACCAGCCAATCGTAGCGTCAGGTGAAGCTCTGCCCACCGGGCACAGCGGATGGCAGCTACAAGCCACCTAACCCGTTAGGTGGTAGTTGACAGCTAATCCCTCAGAGATGGCGAAATAGTGGTTCACTTTCTTCTATGTCGCTTGGCACAGTTGGAAGATGCGACGTTACTCTCGTTCACAATTGTTCACTCATCTTGTTCGGAAGGACCTATCGTGGTTATTTTGGCTTCTTCTTCTCTTGATCTTCTTGTTTTCCTCAAAATCAGAATCGTGGAGCATATTAAGATGAGGCAGACTGGTATGAAGACAATTAGGAGAATAGTTGTTTCTGAAAGACCGTATGTGTAACCATTTCCATTGTTGTTTGCAATGGCACGGTTCCCTGCGTAGTCATATGCTTCGATATAGTAGGTTACTAGTGAAGTATTCTGCGCAGGTATCTCTGCAGAATAATAGTCAGCTGGACCAGGAATCATTGGAATGCGGCTCCAAGATTTCCCTCCGTCAGAAGAGTAGACGACGGTTGCATTTTTCACGCTACTTGAATAAGCTCCTGTATCTGTTATTACAGCTTCAATCAAAGCTGGTTGTGTTGTTGACCAAGTCAAGGGGACTGCGTTCTTTATGGCAATAGTTGGTGGGCTCTGATCCACGTGGATCAGGTTAACTGACACTCTGTATGAGAGGGAGTACGCTGATAGAACTGTTACATTGATGTTGTGGGCGTTATCTATGAAGATGTTATTACCTGCGATTTCAGTGAATGTGGCTTGGGGTAAGGACTGAGAATACTTGACTTTGACTATTCCGTTGCCCGATGAAAGACTCTCATCGCAGTAGAGAATTAGTACTCCGCTTGCGGGCAGAGAACTGTCGTACCCAATTTTCTGCCTCACTTCAACCATGTAGTAGGTTTCGGTTGTGATTGGGATTTTTATGGTCGCGAAGTTGCTAGCATTGATTTCGAGTGGGTCAAGAATTCCGCTCATCTCTCTGCCGATGTCGATTGAGCTATCAGGAAACCATCCAAGCTTCATCCGACTCCATGAGGTTGGCTCCGAGGGAGATGTTCCAGTATTGCTTGGGAGCCAAGCGCCCTCTGCCATCAAATCCCAAGGACCCACAAAGTCATCTGACATTCTATTCGCATCATACAGGTCTGGAAGTCCGAGTGAGTGACCGAATTCATGGGCGAATATGCCCAGAGGATCGAATTGCGAGACAATTATTCCTGACGTGATACTGACTCCATAATTCGTGGGTATGCTGAGACCACTCCAGTAGGCTGACCAAATAGCTTGTGCGCTGCCATGATTAGCTTGGTCATATCCAGATTGCACGACCATTACTATATCGTAACGTGAGAAATTGTACTCGGCTTGTGCTAGGTTCACTGCGTCTCGTATCAGTTCCCATCCATCAGTGTCACGAGCATAGTCAGAAGTCTTGTTGGCTAAGTGATACCAGTCGGTCACATTTCCTATAACAGACATCATCCCATACGATACATTGTAGTAGTATGACGCCATACTGGCGAAAACGGTGGAGTTAATGTCGGAAGGCGTTTTCGACTGATTTATGTCAGCGAGTTCAATAAGAATCACGATGACCCTTCGCGTTTCAGTCGCCGGGGATAAGTGAGGGGTTGAAAGTTCCACTTTCTGGTTGTTGCTCGAATAAGGCGCTAGTGTTGAATTCGAAGAGAAGTCACTGTAATGAGACCCTACTGGCGAATAAAGAGATACTGTATAGCAGTACGGAAACATGAATAGAATGACGAGGATGCCGATTGCCAGGGTCTTCTTCTTAGATGCATTCGTAGCGGCACTGGTCTGCAAGAATTGTTTAGCCTCCAGCTACAGGCAATATCAGTGATACTTCGTCTCGTTCGTTGAGAATCGGGGATTGCATTTCGCTGCTCTTCACGATTGCTCCTTTAAAGAATACGCCGGCAAGCTCTAGATTCTTCTTTTCTTTTGGATAGAGTTTGTAGATGACATCAAGAAGTTCTCGGACTGATCCCGTTTTCAGCGTGATCATTCGCTCTCTTTCACCAACAGCTTCCCTGATTGGTCCAAGGAACTTCACAGTGACCTTCAATCTTGGTCTTCCTCTTTTGATGTTGGTTTCCGCAGCGCTCCTAATGCAGTGTTTGGACTAAAGTCATTGGAATCCTAAGCTACCCCATATCCGCTATATGGATTCTCACTAAACTATGAGATAAGTTTTGCCTCGATTGAACTGAGAGTTCTCTGCATCATTTCGTCAACATTCAACTTTGCTTCTTCTCTGAGGACTCTCTCGGGGTTAGCTGAAGTTGCGGGTCTGGACGGGACTGCCGTACAGCAAAGCCCAGGTGAAACTGAGGTTTCATATGTTCCTATCTTCCTTGCTATGTTCATTATTTCTTCTTTGTCAAGCCCTATCAGCGGACGTAGAATCGGTATCTTCACAGCCGTGCTGATCGCATGCAGATTTCTAAGTGTCTGACTTGCCACTTGTCCAATTGATTCTCCCGTCACGATAGCTTGGCATCCTTCTTTAAGCGCGATCTGCTCAGCGGTCCGGTACATGAATCTTCTGCACAGCACGCAAGTTAGGTGCCTGTCGCAGTTTCTCATGATATCAGTTTGATTGCTGCCGTGACCTGCGGTGTAGAGTTTCAGGGGCTCTCCATAAAAGTCCTTCAGCAATTTCGCGATAGCTTCAGCCTTGACCAAGCTCTTCTTGTCGGAGAACGGCCAGTTTACGAGGTGTAGGAGTGCTACATCGAATCCTCTCTTGATCATCATGTAGGAGGCGACAGCAGAGTCGATGCCGCCTGATAATAAGCATAGAACCTTAGCTTTCATACAGACCGAGATCCTCGTGCAATTTCTCGATTACAACCTTGGCTGATTCGAGATCATCAATGTCTTTTACTATGACTCTCCCTGAAGGGAATATCGTGAACTCGTAGCCTTTCCTGACTACCATAACGTAATCTGTTACTGCTATTAACTCATACCCCTTATCTTTGAGTTTGTCAGAGAATTCTGCGAGATTCAGGTTGACCTTTCGCTTCAAGATGCCTTCGTAAGCTGCTTTTGCTGCGCACGGTTGAATTATAGACATGACTCCCACACAACATTAACTAGCTAACCTTCGTGACAAAAACGCTTTTTCCATTGTTGAGCATGATATGTTATGGTACAAAATGGCCAAGCCATTTAAAAGAAATCGTCTGTACCATGTGGAATGCAATTGCTAAAGACAATGTATTTTGCAGAGTAAGGTTTGTTATGCTCGTGAATTGAAAGGAGTGTCAAAGTTCGTGAAATCTATGGCTAAGCAAGTCTGGAGATACTTGGATCTGGGAGGAATTGAGCCTGTTGCTACACAGGCTGTTTACGAAGCTGTAGCAACAGCGAGAGGTAAGGGAACAGTCCCTGACACATTGATAATCTGCTGGCCAAAGTCTCCTATAGTCTGCCTCGGCTATTTCCAGGAAGTTGACAAAGAGGTTGATGTCGACTACTGCAATCAGAGGAAGATACCTATCGTGAGAAGAATTCTCGGCGGCGGAGCAGTTTACTTGGATTCAAACCAAGTTTTCTATCAAATCATCGGTCAGAGGGGAGGCGAAGTCATACCCACGGACGTTGGAGCGATCTTCCGAAAACTGTTGGAAGCTCCGGTCAGAACATGTAGGGAAATCGGCATCCCCGCAACCTACAAATCCATAAACGACATCGAAGTAGAAGGCAGGAAAATCTCAGGTAATGGCGCGGGTGAAATAGACGGGATTACCATTCTGACTGGAAATATCATTCTTGACTTCAACTACGACGAAATGACGAGAATACTGAAGGTTCCAGACGAGAAATTCAGGGACAAACTGGTCAAGTCTCTGAGGGAAAGAGTCACAACCGTAAGACGCGAGTTGGGACAGGTCCCTTCACATCAGAAAGTGAAGGAGCTGCTAGTAAAGGACTTTGAGGAAACATTGGATATCAGATTCGACATCGGACCCCTAACAAAGGAGGAGCAAGAATTACTCGAGAGACTTACGAGAGAGAAGTATCTTTCGAA
>JAHPYV010000077.1 GCA_019058495.1 Promethearchaeati archaeon | reverse complement strand
ATACAGCAAAGATTGGAATTCCCACGATGCTGCTAGGCGCTGCACGTGCTCAATCTTGCAGTCACGCAAAAAACGAGTTCGTTGACTTAAATGATGTAATTCTATTCTCGAAGATTCTTGCCATCTTCCTAAAAAAAGCATTGGCGACTGGCTAGTGAATTTAGAAACAATGGTGGATTCCATCCATCAAAATTAAATACCTCGGTAAGCGAATAGCAATCATATACCGCCATTCTGTCAGTATCCTCTAATAGGAAGAGATGGGACACAGAAATGCCACTCGCGGAGAACAGTGAAGAAAAAGGAAGGATCTTAACCGGGCTAGTTGCTCGAAGGCTAAAAGAAATTGAGGAGCGACTTCACGGCAACGAGCTGACCCAGATATACGGGAAAGGTCCGCTGGGTTTTGCACTAAACGAGGTATTACTCATAAAGGATTGGAGCAGAATATCAGGCTCAAAACCTGAATCGTACACCTACATGGGTAGTCCTGTGCTAGAGGTCAGAAGGAACTATGTTATAATAGCTGTAAGCTCAGCGAGCATAGTGGGAAAGGGTGGGACCGAGCCTCCATGCGTGTTGTTGACAGGTCCAGGGTTGTACCAAATTGAGTTCTCTATTCAGAAAGGCATGTACATCACTCATTCACGCGAGATAACTGGTCTCATCTTGACAGCATCAGACTGGGAGAAGATGCGCAGCGCCAAGAAGGACTATGATGGAACCTCCGGTTTGATTTTGAACGAGCTCATTGCAGAAATACCTCTCTCAATAATAGACAGACCGTCTTCATTACAGAGCTACGAACGCGGACTCATAGCCAACAGGGTTCTTACACCGTTCAAAGACGCATTCACATCGCTTAAGATCGCGTGTGGTAAGAGCTCATCATACCCAGAGGAACATGGTCCCAAACTACTTAGCACTCATTCTAGATATCAGAACATGATTTTGGTTGGTACAGAGATCTATCAGTGGTCTTCGAAAACTGAAACACCACGATGGAACGAAATCATAGTTAAAGACGCAAGAAGCTACCTGCAAGAGATAGCTGGAACAAAAATATCTAAACCAGGAGAATTTGATGCGCTAGTGCAATCTGAAGTGATAGAAGGAATAGGTCAGGGATACCTCAAGGATGCCAAGAGAGGAATAAGCTTGACAACAGTTCCAAGCATCAAGGAATTCATGATGCGCGTTGAAATCCGGATGGCCAGGGATCAATTCCTCAAGGCAATAACGGGATTATTCGAGAGAGGACTCTAAGAAGCACAGCCTGAAGTCCACGAACGGATTCGCGTTATTAAAGGCAGTTATCTCAAGAAAACCAAGTGACTAAAGTTTATATACACCGACCCAAGTAGTGAAAGTTATTGTCACACTTGATGTATACACATGATTAACATGTTTGCAGCTAATGAAGTGACTTGTTAAGATAGCCAATGGTGGTGGGTCTAGAAAATGGCTACTGAGACAGCAATTGAGAGAAAAACAATAAAGACGGTCCAGGCTGACCAAGATTTCATCAATCGCATAGTAGACGCTGGTGCTGAACACCTCAAAGCCTGCATTCAATGTGGAACTTGTACGGCTTCTTGCCCATCTGGAAGGAGAACCGCATACAGGACAAGGCAGATAATAAGGTCGGCCCTCTTAGGACTGAAGGACGAATTACTTTCTGATCCAAACATTTGGCTTTGCACCACTTGTTACACTTGTTATGAACGTTGTCCACGGAAGATTGAGATAGTAAACTCAATAATAGAAATTCGCAATATGGCTGTAGAAGCGGGACACATACTACCAGCACACAAAGTGGCCTCTCAAAAACTCATAGAGTTCGGTCACGCAGTTCCTATTGATGATCCAAAATGGAGCACTCTCAGAAAAAGCCTTGGTCTACCTGAAAAACCCCCGACCACGGCCAGTTCTGATGAAGCTCTGAAGCAAGTTCAGAAGATAGCCAAACTCACGAATTTCGACAGGCTGGTAGGATACGCGTGGAAGTGATCACAGAATGAGTGACTTGAGATACGCTCTTTATTTAGGCTGCATGATCCCGAACAGGTATCCTAACGTCGAAGTGTCTATTCGAAGCGCGATATCAGGTCTCGGCATAGAACTTGTTGACATGAAAGGCGCATCATGCTGCCCGGCTCCTGGTGTCATCAGATCTTTCAGCAGCAAATTCTGGTTAGCTGCGGCTGCCAGGAACATCACGATTGCTGAAGAAATGGGGTGCGATATAGTAACGGGGTGCAACGGGTGTTATGGTACACTGAAAGAGGCAAATGAGACACTTAAACACAATGAAACCAAAAAGGAGTGGGTGAACAAGATCCTCAAGGAAGCAGGCGCGAGAGAATACCGCGGAACTGCTGAAGTGAAACACCTCATAGAAGCACTGTACGTTGATGTGGGGGTTGACAAACTATCCAAACTCGTAGAGAATCCTATTCCTCTGCGTGCGGCAGTGCACTATGGATGCCACATAGTGAAACCCAGCGAGTTCCGACGGTGGGGAACTACCGAAAGCCCAAGATTCCTAGATGAACTTGTAGAAACAACTGGCGCTAGAAGTATCGAGTACAAAGACAAGAACATGTGCTGTGGCGCGGGTGGAGGTGTCCGCTCTTCGAATCTATCCGTCGCATTGGACATGACCCATGAGAAACTCACGAACATGAAAGCCGCTAATGTAGATTGCATAGTTGACTGTTGTCCATTCTGCCACATGCAGCTCGAAGGCGGCCAACTCGACATAAAGAAGCAAACAGGAGAAGACTTTAACATTCCTGTCTTCTATTACACACAACTCCTTGGACTAACTATGGGACTTAGCAAAGAAGAACTCGGGTTACATAAAAACGCCATCTCGACGAGCCAATTGCTCAATAGATTCGGCTACTAGATGAATCGTCCAAGAGTGCTATGTACTCCCAGACTCTTCGTCTGAGATTCAGCTCCTATGCACACCTTCTTGTATATTATTACGCTTACTGTCTGAGAATCAGTCGAAAATAAACTCATTAGTGTATATTTTTGGACGAAAATAGAATACCTTATTAGAGACGTTTTTCATTCTCAATAATGTGGAGTAAGAAAAGTCAACTCTGCGCGATGTGCCAGATCAGATCTGCTCAGAGAGTGAAACAACTTTTGTTCTGCAATCGACGCATTATCTGGTTGCGGGAGGCAGAATAGATATGGGCACTTACACGGTTGAAATCATTATTGAGAATAAGCCTGCTGCAAGGGATCCAGAGGGCGAGACAATCTGGAGAGACCTTGTGATGAAAGGCGGATACGGTTCTGTGAAATCAATCAGATCGGCGAAACTTCTCCGAGCTAAGGTAGGCGCAGTATCGGAAGAAGATGCGAAGAATACGATCTTCAGAATGTGCAACGAGCTGAGGATATTCAATCCTGTGGCTCACACGTGCACAATCAATGTTAAGGGAGTTGAGAATTAACCCAGTTATATGAATTGTAGGTGCTTCGCGCATGCGGAGTCTTGTTATGATATCATATAGCAGCTTTTACATCAATAGAAACAACGGGGGGTACTAATGCTCAAAGTAGCCATTATAGACTTCCCTGGCTCAAATTGTCGGTACGATACCCTCCATGTTCTCAAGAATGTTTTAAATGTCGACGCTCGACTGATCTGGCACAAAGAGTTTGACGAGAATACTTACGACGCTGCTATTTTGCCAGGTGGCTTTGCTTATGGAGACTACCTACGCGCGGGAATCATAGCAGCATTCAGTCCCGCGATGAAAACCGTTAAGAAAATGGCTGAGGCTGGCAAACCTGTTCTTGGAATATGCAATGGGTTTCAAATACTTGTTGAAGCAGGGTTGTTACCTGGCGCGCTTCTTAGAAACTCTTCTCTGACTTTCGTATGTAAATGGATTTACTTGCGAGTGGAGAACAACCGTTCCCCTCTAGCGCGAGGGTTAACCAAGGGTGCGATACTATCACTCCCGATAGCTCATGGAGAAGGAAGGTATTTTGTAGACGATGATAAGCTGGAAGAAATGAAGCGAAATAGCCAGATAATATTCAGGTATGTCGAAAAGTCAGGGGAGGTGACGGAGGAGTCGAACCCCAACGGATCCATGGATAATGTCGCCGGCATCTGCAATCCTGACGGAAACGTTGCTGGTTTAATGCCGCATCCTGAGAGATCCTCGGAGAAGATCCTGAGTCCAACGGGGGCTGAAGATGGATTATCTATACTTCGTTCTGTAATCGGGTTTGTGGGAGGTGTGTAGTGAAAGTTGTCAGCCCCAATTGGAGTCAAAGTAGATTTGTCGGAAGACGAAATCAAGTATATTAGACGTTCACTTGGTCGAGAACCAAATGAATTGGAGTGGGGCATTTTTGACACAATGTTCTCAGAGCACATCTGCTACAAATCATCTCGTCCGGTGATCAAACTCCTACCCACTAAAGGTCCTCGAGTAATTGTTGGACCGGGATACGATGCCGGAGTAGTAGATATCGGAGATGGATATGCAGCAACTCTCAAAATAGAATCACATAATCACCCAAGCGCAATAGACCCATACAATGGCGCAGGCACAGGCATAGGTGGCGTGCTAAGGGACGTTCTGAGCATGGGGACTAGGCCCATAGCCCTCATGGACCCGCTGCGGTTTGGCTCTTTATCAAGTGGGAGGTCAAGGTGGCTGCTCAAATATGTGGTAAAAGGGATCGCAGACTACGGGAACAGCGTAGGCGTTCCGACAGTATCAGGAGAAGTTGAGTTTGACCCTTCATTTGAGACTAATTGCCTAGTTGGCGTAGGCTGCGTAGGAATAGCTAAGCGAGAAAGCATCATGGCTGGAGGAGCAAGGTATCCAGGAGACATTGTGGTACTGGCAGGCGGCTCAACTGGGCGAGACGGTGTTCATGGCGTCACTTTTGCTTCGAGAGTACTGAGCGGAGAATCTGATGCTGATAGACCAGCTGTTCAAGTTGGCGATCCACTTCTTAAGAATGTCATAATTGAGGCAACTTTGGCTGCACTCGAAACAGGTCACGTCCGAGGACTGAAGGATTTGGGTGGCGGTGGACTAACTTGTGGAGTAATAGAAATGGCAGCAGATGGAGAAACAGGGATGGAAATTGATCTATCCAAAGTTCGGTTGAGAGAGAGTGGAATGAGCCCATACGAGATAATGCTGTCCGAGTCACAGGAAAGAATGCTGTTTGTCGTGGAACCGTCTGGAGTCGAGAATGTCCTCAAGGTATTTGAGAAATACGAGCTGCCCTACTCCGTCATCGGCGATGTTACTCAAACGGGTAATGTGATCATTAGATATGAAGACAAGGTTGTTGCAGACTTACCTGCTAGGCTGGCTGCCAAGAGCCCTGTGATAAAAAGAGAAGCCAAGAAACCTGGTTATATCAGCCAAGTTAGAAAAGTGATTAGACCTGAAACTCCAAGCAACCTCTCAGATACCTTACTGAAACTTCTTTCTTCTCCGAATATTGCCAGCAAGGAGTGGATCTACAGACAGTACGACTTCGAGGTCGGAGTGAGAACAGTACTGAAACCAAACCAAGGAGATGCTGCAGTTCTTAGACTGATTGGTACGAACAAAGGGCTTGCAGCTAAGGCTGATGGCAACTCCAGACGAACATACTTGGATCCATATCATGGTGGAGCAAGTGCTCTTGCTGAGGCATGTCGCAATGTAGCTGCAGTCGGGGCTGAACCTATCGCTATGGTCGACCACTGCAACTTCGGGAATCCCGAAAGACCAGATATCTTCTGGCAATTCCAGGAATCAGTGAAGGGCATGGCAGATGCCTGCCGAGCGTTAGATATTCCATGCATCGGTGGAAAAGTCAGCTTCTACAATGAAGATTCGGCAACTGGAAAATCAGTGAAGCCAAGTCCCGTTGTCGCAGTTCTTGGTTTAATCGAGGATACGCATCACTTGGCTACCATACCTTTCAAGGAACATGGTGAGTCGATTTACATAGTAGGGAGGACCAGGTGCGAGCTTGGCGGCTCAGAGTACTACAACTATATTCACAACATAGTCGAGGGAGAACCGCCTAAGTTCAATGGATCAGAGGAAAAGCGTTCAATTGCACTTGCCTACAAGTCGATTCGTCAAGGTTTGACAGAAACCGTTCACGACTGTTCTGACGGCGGACTTGCTGTCGCCATAGCCGAGATGTGTATTCAAGGCGATCTTGGCGCCGAGATTAACATAAAAGAAATCCCAAAGGACAAGATGTCTGTAGACGAGTTAATTTTCTCGGAAAGCAACTCAAGATTTATAATAACTGTATCGAGAAAGAACCTCGATGAATTCCTCTCATTAGCTTCTAAAACTGGAGCTAAGGTAGCCGAGATAGGAAGAGTCGCCGACACAGGAGAACTTGTGTTTTCTGACAACGAGGATAGAGTACTATCATGTGGGGTTGAACCCTTGCGCAAAACATGGTCTGATTCGATACCAACGTCATTAGGAGGCGTCTGAAAAGATGAGGGAGAAACCCAGGGAGTTCTGCGGGATATTTGGCATCTGTTCGAGGAAGCATCCCGAAGATGTTCCCCACCATACTTATGATGGACTGGTATCGTTACAGCACCGTGGCCAGGAGAGCGCGGGAATATACACTTTCAAGGATGGAATCAACAACCAGTTAGCTGGACATAAAGGCATGGGGCTAGTGACGCAAGTATTCAGCAACAAGAGCATACTCGATCAGCTTGGTGGTAATGTCTCAATCGGACACGTGAGGTACAGCACAACCTCGGAAAGCAGTATTGCTAACGCTCAACCTTTCTTGCTCGATTCTCCTCAGGCCCACTTCGCACTGGCATTCAACGGGACGATAACAAACTATCTTGAGATCAGGGAATCCCTCAAATCAGAAGGTAACACGTTCCAGACGGATACGGACACTGAAGTGCTATCTTGGTTGATCGCTTCGAAAACGAAGGAAACAGGAAGCTACGTGGAAGCAATGAAAGAAAGCATGAAAATCCTTGATGGGTCGTATTCCATGGTTCTTCTCAACGACAAAGGCGAACTCTACGCGATGAGGGACCCGCGGGGATTTAAACCTCTTTGCCTCGGATCAATAAACCAATATGCTCACGTAATCGCCTCTGAAACACCTGCTATAGAAGCAGTGGGTGGTAAAGTCATAAGCGCTGTTCATCCGGGTGAATTGATAAAGGTCGATGAGACTGGTTTCGAGAGAGAGCGCGTGGCCAACGTACAACGCAAAGCCCTATGTATGTTCGAGTTCGTTTATTTCAGTCGCCCAGATTCATTCATCGACGGCAAGTCTGTTTGGGATGTCAGAAAGAGACTCGGGAGGTTCCTCTGGAAACTCCACCCAACGAAAGCCGACTATGTGATCCCAGTTCCAGACTCAGGCCGAGCAGCAGCGGCTGGTTTCTCCGAAGAGTCAGGGATACCACTAGCTGAGGGACTCATGAAAAACAGATACGTTGGTAGAATATTCATTACTCCCAAGGCCGAGGATCGTGAGATCCTTGTCAGACTAAAGCTTAACCCAATCAGATCAGTTACTGAAGGGAAAGAAATTGTAGTTATCGATGACAGCATTGTGAGATCAACAACTTCGAGGTTCATTGTCAATCTGCTAAAAACGGTCGGCGGAGCGCGAAGAGTCCACCTGAGAATAAGTTGCCCGCCTATCATCGCGTCGTGTTACATGGGAATAGACTTTCCGACTAGACGAGAGTTGATCGCATCTACAAGAACCGTTGAAGACATCCGACGACAAGTTGGCGCAGACACGTTAGGCTACATGAACATTGACGGACTCGTAAGAAGCATAGGAATGCCACACAACCAACTGTGCATGGCATGTCTGACTGGGGAATACCCGTTGAACGCTCCGCCTCAACTTGAGCTACTAGAAGCTACACTCGGAAGTAGGACACAGTAACCTCCAAGGCCTTTGAAGAGAGGCATCATCCGATCTCAGCAGAATACAGCAAATTGAAGAGGCGAATACGCTGAGAACTGGCTCACAGAGAGAGAGGGACAATGACGACGAAAGCACTACTGGTTGGATCTGGAGGCAGGGAAGCAGCCATAGCAGAAAGCCTAACTATAAGCCCTTCTACAATACTTTATGTCGTATCGGATAGACTGAACCCAAGTATCTCAAAGCTGACTCGGGACAAAGGGAACTATAAGATGGGTCCAAAAGGAGCTGCAAGCAATCCTCAATTTGTCTCGGAGTATGCTGTTGAGAACAGAATAGACATAGCCGTAGTTGGACCTGAAGACCCCCTAGTAGAGGGCGTCGCGGATGCGCTAAAGAAGAAGAAGATCCCTTGCGTAGGTCCTGTCAGAGAGTGCGCTATGATAGAAGGAGACAAGAGCTTCTGCAGGCATATCCTGCAGAAGTACAAGATACCGTTCAACCCCGAGTACAATACATTCACAAACCCCAATGAGGCCTTCGGATACGTAGATGAGATGAGGAAAAAAGGCATCCCACTTGCAGTAAAACCCGCAGGGCTAACAGGCGGGAAAGGCGTCAAGCTCACTGGTGAGCAACTCAAAGACTATGATGAGGCAAAAGCCTACATAGAAACAACCCTCAAAGAAAAACCTGGTGGACTCCAATCAGTAGTAATTGAGGAAAAGATTCTCTATCCTCTGGAGGTGACAATACAGACTTTCACCGACGGCAAGAGCGTCGTCCTTACACCCTGCGTTCAGGACTATAAGCGAGCCTATGAAGAAGACAAAGGGCCTAACACAGGAGGTATGGGAAGCTACAGTCAAAGAGACCAGCTCATGCCCTTCGTAAGTAGAAAGGAGTATGAAGACACAGCCGAGATGGTGAGACGCATCAACGATGCGTTGTTCAAGGAAACTGGAGAACGCTACCAAGGATTCCTATATGCTCAAATGATGAAAGGCATAAGTCCTGTGAAACACAAACTGACGACAATACTCACTGAAGCAAACGTACGCCTAGGCGACTCTGAGGCAATCAATGTGCTTCCAATACTTGACAATGACGACCCCATAGAAGTATACTGGAGCATAGTCGACCAGACACTCAGTGCCAAGAAAGTGAAATTCAGTAACAAGGCCACGGTCTGCAAATACTTAGTACCTGAAGGATACCCCGAAAACCCCAAGGACAATCAGCCAGTTGAAGTAAATGAAGAGAAGGTTAGGAAAACTGGTGCAAAATACTACTGGGCGAGTGTCAACACGACCGAGGGCAAGATCTTTACAACACGATCAAGGGCGATAGCTGTCTTAGGTGTGTCAGAATCCTTGGATGATGCGGAAGAAATCTCGGAGAAAGCTACCGAATGCGTGAAAGGCCCCCTCAGACACAGAAAGGACATAGGAAGAAAACCAGCCAACATGATCAAAGGAATCCAGTCAAAATGGAAAATACTAGTTAAGGCAAATGAGGTCTCCTAGCCCTACGTCTCTCTTTGCATCCTCAAGGACCCATCAATGTTAGGACTCGTTGTGAGGTCCATTCAAAACCGTGAGGAGGCATTTCCTTTCAATGGATAAGAAACATAAGAAAGACTACGCGAAAATCGTAGACACGTTTGCAGAAGCTTTCCCAGGCCTGTACTTAAGATTACTGATCACTGGTGAAAGGGGAATAAGAACTGAGGACAGAAGCACCCCTGAAATAGAGTATGACGAGCTACGGCTAGCAGCATACAGGTGCACCGCAACCCCATCTGTCGTGGTGGGGAGAACAGAGGGAGGAATCGAGAAATGGTTGACAAGAAAGCAAACCCCCGACGGACGCGAAGGAGTCATAGTCCAACTCTGGGGAATGTTCAATGAAAACGAAGATGTCACAAGACAGGTCGACAGATTCTACAAAGAAATATCAATCAAGATAAGGCAAGATGTGCTCTCCGTCCCGACAACGAGGGTCTTCGGTCAGACAAACGAAAGACAGAAACAATATGAGAAGAACATGGTTGTCGACAGTGAAGAACGAATTGGCAAGTGCGGGGGAGGCTACGAATGGTTCTCATCTGAAGATGGCAAAGAGACAATAAATGTTCCCCTAATGATGGGTTACGACTTCAAGATAGATCGATACCTAAAATGCGGCATCGGTATTTCGGGCGGAAACCTTTGGTTGCTATGCGACAGCATAGATACAGGAAGAAAAGCCGGGAGGAAAGCAATAGAAGCCATAAAGCAAATTGAAGGTGTAATCACACCATTCTATGTCTGCCCGTCAGGATCTGCGAGTGAGGATTACCCGCCTGTTGGTCCGCCTACCAATTACTCGTACTGCCCAACTCTTCATGAAAAACTCAAGGAAAAGTCGAAAGTGCCCCGTGGAGTGAAGTCCATCCCTGAGATTGTGATGGATGGCATCTCGCTCGACGCAGTGAAAGAAGCAACTAAAGTGGCGATAGAAAGTGTCGTCGACATGGAAGGCGTGATCCAGATCTCAGCTGGAAACTATGAAGGAAAACTCGGGAAGTACAAGATATATCTGAGAGAGTTGTTGAGCTAATTATAGGTCGTGATTCTGATGAGTAGCTATAAGAACATTCTCAATGAGATAGGCAACCGCGAAGAGGAGATAGTGAACCTGTGCCGTCGCCTGATAGGATTCAAGAGTGTGAATCCTCCTGGAGATGTCAGCGAAATAGCAGGATTCATCAAAGACTACATGCTGGGGAGAGGCTTCAAGGTTGAAACCGTTGCTGTTGAGAAGAGCCGGGTGAACGTCATCGCGTCTCTGCAGAGCAGAGAGAAGAAGACACTAGTTTGGAATGGACACATGGATGTTGTTCCACCTGGAAGACCTGAGGACTGGAAAAGTAATCCATACGAAGGTACAGTGAAGGGCTCCATGCTCATTGGAAGAGGAGCAGCGGACATGAAAGGCGCAATTGCATCAGCCCTTGAAGCTGCCTCCATCATTGTGGAGAAGGACGCAGAACTAGATGGCACACTAACCTTCCACTTTGTGCCAGACGAGGAGACGATGGGAAAATACGGAACAGGGTTTCTGGTCGAAAAAGGCTATTACTCTAACGTCGATGCATGCATCGTTGGGGAGGGAACATGCAATCAAGTCTGGGGTCCAGCGTTGGTTCCGGCAGAGAAGGGAATTCTAACACTCAGGATCAAGGCATCTGGGAAGTC
This sequence comes from Promethearchaeati archaeon, assembly GCA_019058495.1. Taxonomy (GTDB): domain Archaea; phylum Asgardarchaeota; class Atabeyarchaeia; order Atabeyarchaeales; family Atabeyarchaeaceae; genus JAHPYV01. The sequence goes on along the minus strand of JAHPYV010000077.1, from coordinate 1,152 downwards.
TGCAAAAGCAAGTTTGCCATTCCTGGGAGAGAACGCCATTGACAAGGTAATCAAATTGATGCCAATGATAGAATCGCTCAGCCAAGAAACCATCAAAACGGACCCGAGACTGATTGACCTCTTCAACATGGGAAAATCATTCTACTCTATCTTCAATAAGATGCTTGGACTGAGCCTCGAGCAGATCGAGAGACTCTATACGCACCTCACATTTAGCGTTGGAATGATTAAAGGAGGAATAAAGTCAAACGTGGTTCCAGATGAGGCGACAGCAGAGATCGATGTTAGGGTCCCACCTCTAAGCGACCTTGATGATGCTCTGAGTAGAATAGAGAAAGTCATTAAAGAGTCAGGAATAAAAGGGATCACGATCGAACCACTTGAAAAAGTCGAACCTTCATATCAGGATCCAAGGGCGCCACTAGTTGACTTGGTAAAGAAGTGTATGTCACAAGTGTGGGGAAGAGAACCAGCTCTGATGATCCAACCGGGTGGAACGGATGCTAGATTCATTAGAAACAAGTTGGCAATACCAACGGTTGTCATGGGACCAACTTCTGAAACAGCTCACTCAGCAAATGAATATGTTATGAAGAAGGACTTGACGCTATGCTCAAAGGCGTATGCACTGATTGCGTTGGAGTCTCTTTCCTTATAGACAATGGAAAACCTCTTCGCCAACAAATCTGGTTTTACTATTAGGTTTCCCACGTTAGAAAAATACTTGCTACTCTTGTAGGCTAGTACAGGTTACAGCATTTCACACGATCAGATTTAAGTGAAACACTATCTTGTACGGTAGTAATCTGTCTATCTAGGTGATTTTTGTGAAATGGGTGACAAGAGAATACGTGCACGTTGATAGAACAGCGTGTCCCTGGCTAATAAGACGATTCGTAGATCCAAAAGCACAGTTTATCTTTGTTCCAGTCGAGAAGATAGAGGAAGTCGTCAAGAAAGACAAGGCTATCCCATATGATGCGCCTGGAGTGGAACTTGGGCATCATGGTGAGAAATGTAGTTTTGATGCAATCGTAGAAAAATACAAGGTTGAAGATCCAATCATCCTCGATCTAGCGAAGATCGTCCGCGCTGCCGATACCGGCAAGCCTGAGATTTCAGCAGAGGGCGCAGGACTAAGTGCAATAATGG
>JAHPYV010000076.1 GCA_019058495.1 Promethearchaeati archaeon | reverse complement strand
CAATCAAACTCTGCAAGTTCCACCAGAAACGACAGCAGTTCATCTCTTTCATAGGTGCATTCCATGGAAGAAGCATCGGTTCGGTATCTCTAACAGCTTCCAAGCCTAATCATAGAGAAGGCTTCTTCCCAATGATGCCTGGAGTAAGCCATGTTCCATACGCTTACTGCTACAGATGCGCTTACAAAATGACTTACCCCCAGTGCGGACTCTGGTGCGCCAAATACATTGAGGAAATACTCTTCCAGACTTATCTCCCCCCGTCTGAGGTTGCTGCAGTCTTCGCAGAGCCCATCCAAGGCGAAGGAGGATACGTGGTTCCACCGAACGACTGGTACAAGGAAATCAACCGAGTATGCGAGAAGAATGGTATGCTCTTCGTCGATGATGAAGTGCAAGCAGGAATGGGCAGAACAGGCAAGTGGTTTTGCACAGAACACTACGGTGTTGTCCCAGACATCATCACTACGGCCAAGGCTATTGCCTCCGGAATACCGCTGGCTGCGACAATCGTCAGATCCGACTTGGCTGACTGGAAGGAAGGATCACACAGCAACACGTTCGGTGGAAACACCCTAGCATGCGTCGCTGCATTGGCAACCATCAAAGTGATCGAGACCGAGAAACTCTTAGACAGGGCAACCAAAATGGGCGACAAAGCCATGAAACGGCTCAACGAGATGAAAGAGAGATATGAAATCATTGGCGACGTAAGAGGAAAAGGGCTAATGATCGGCATAGAATTCGTCAAAGATAAGAAGAGCAAAGAAAGACTTCTCGCAGCCCATGATGACATTCCACTGATAGCCATGAAGAAAGGACTTGTCTTGCTGCCATGCGGAAGGAACGGCATACGAATAATACCTCCACTCAACGTAGAAGAGAAGATACTTGACAAGGGACTTGAGATCTTCGAGGAAAGCATCAAGGAATTCCTTAAGCAGGCACCTAAGAAGAAATAAACGCTTGAAAAAACGGAATTGCGGGAACTTGCAAGTTCCTGCTGACTATTTTTTCTCCATAGTTTGCCAACGCTAGGTTTTTGTGCAGGTTGCACAATTAATTGATCGTCAGGTTTTGTCAGTGGTGAGCATACTCAGATGGCGGAGAATACAAAAAGGCTCTACTGGGAGAATCCCTACCGAAGGGAGTTTGAAGCCAGTGTTCAAGCTTTGTCTCGAAACGAGGTTGTGCTAGACCAGACATGCTTCTACCCAAGAGGCGGAGGACAAACTAGTGACACAGGCACGATAGATTCAGTGAGAGTCATAGAAGTTATTCTCAAGGAAGATGGAAGCATCGCTCACATCATGGAAAAGCCTCTAACAAAGAAAGTTGGAGACAAAGTTCACTGTGAGATAGACTGGGAGAAGCGCTACAGAACAATGAAACTTCACTCCGCTTCCCATCTGCTCTATTACGTAATGCAAGAAGTCTTCGGCAGAGAAGTTAAACCAGCTTCCTCTGGACTCGTAGATGAAAAGAAGGACAGAACCGACTACCTCTTCGACACATCGATAGACCAGGGGAAACTCAAAGAAGCTGAGAGAAGAGTAAACGCGATCATAAAAGATGCACGCGAAATCAAGACTTGGAGTGACCTCAACCAAAGTGGAAAAAGAATGTGGAAACTCGAACCATTTCCAATCATGATGTGCGGCGGAACACATGTGAAAAATACCAAGGAGATAGGTCAAGTGGAAGTCTCAAGAGGAAAGAAACCTGGTAGAGGAAAAGAGAGAATCGAAATAACATTGAAAGAGCAGACCAACGCGATTACGACTACCGTAGAAAAAACACGAATACAGACTTAGGGGGACTGATTTGATGATGATAGAGCAAATACTGAAACCAAAAAGAAGGCAAAAAGAAAAGGTCACTCTACTGGCTGAAAAAGTCCGGGAAGATAAGAAACTTGTTACTCAACTAGTTGAGTGCTTTGAAGTTGGTACTGTTGCTGAAAAAGGACACTGTATGGAAGCGATGCAGTATATTTCCAAGGACGAGCCGGAAATAGTATTGCCTCATATCGACTTTGTAATTGATCATTTTGGTGATTCTGGGACAAGAGTGAAGTGGGAAGTGGCCGAGGTAATTCGTAACGTCGCACAGAGATTCCCTGAGAAAGTCACCAAAGCAGTTCCAAAACTCTTGGCGAGCATAGACGATAGAAGTACAGTTGCGAGATGGAGTGTAGCTTATGCACTAGCTGAAATTGCGAGGAATAATCCAAGATTGCAGAAAGAACTGATCTCGAAATTCAAGGAGATTCTGCAAAAAGAAAAGAACCACGGTGTGAGAAACGTCTACATCAAAGCACTGGAATCACTGGGAGAGAAAAAGGAGTAGGAACTGAACGGGATCAAAACTCGTTTTGGAACCTTTGATCTATAGTGGCGGTTTCTTGCCTTGCCAAGGAAACCGTTTTTCGTAAGCCCTTGACGCTTTCAGAACACCCAGATCATCGTAGCGCCTGCCAACTACCTGCAGTCCTATGGGAAGACCCCTTGCTGTGAATCCGCAAGGTATTGATGCAGCTGGCTGTCCCGTGAAGTTGAATGGATAAGTGAATGGCATCCACCCTATCGGTCCAACTCCTCTCCCTGCAATCTTGCTAGGGAAAACAGGTCCGCTTTTACCTATTTCAAAGGCCGCGACTGCTGTAACAGGGGTCAGAAGGAAATCGTATTGACCAAAGATCTTGCGCATCTTCTTCCACAATTCTTCCCTCTTGTACTCGATTTGCACGATGTCTCTGGATTTCAAGCTCGGCTCGAGCGCAAGGAAACTTGAATAGTACGGATAAAGGATCTTCTTCCATTCTTCGAAGCGCTTCGCGTTCGTTGTGACTGTCTTGGCGACGATGGAGGTTATCAAGTCATTCTCCATGTTGATTAGGTCAGGCTTTATTTCTGTTACTTCGCATTCCAGCATCTCGAATGCGAAAGCAGCTTTTCTCGTAATGTTCTCTACATCCACGTCTACTGCGGCGTATCCAAGGTTCGGAGTATATGCCACTTTTGCGCCAGCTACTCCTTTGCCGACATTCTCTAAGTAATGTTCACCTGTCACAGGCAAGGAGAACCTATCTCTTTCATCAGGTCCAGACATGACATCCAGCATTAAAGCTGCATCAGAAACGGTCCGAGTTATGGGCCCATCAGAATTCATAGTCTCCCACATGGTGAGACCCGGATAATCGGGAACTCGTCCAAAAGAAGGCTTAATGCCGTACACGCCACAGAAACTGGCTGGAATCCGTATAGATCCTCCGCCGTCGTTTCCATGCGCGATAGGTCCCATCCCAGCAGCCACAGCTGCAGCAGCTCCTCCGCTTGACCCGCCAGACGTTTTCGTCTTGTCCCAAGGGTTATGTGTGGGTCCAAATATTAGGTTATCAGTATATGCGATGAGTCCGAATTCCGGGACATTCGTTTTCCCGATTATCACTGCGCCTGCGTTCTTCAACCTTTCAACAAGGACTGCGTCTTCGTCAGGTACGAAATTCTCATACAGTTTAGAACCGAAGGTGGTGCGAACACCCTTCGTCCAGACTAAGTCCTTGATCGTGATTGGGACCCCGCTTAAAGGACCAACTTTTTTGCCGGCCTTGATGTCCCTTTCAGCCTTTCTGGCTGTAGCCCTGGCGTCTGTCTCAGTGGGGGTTACGATGGCGTTCAGTTCGGGATTGTAACGTTTCGCTCTCTCAAGTATTGCCTCGAGCGCGTCGACTGGAGATATTTTTCCTTTAGCGTATGCTTCAGTTAGCTCCAGGGCGCTCATCCAACAAATCTTCTCGTCTGCCAATCAGGTCCCCTCAGCATTGCTTTGGAGTTCAGATCTACGGAATTCAGCGTCGAAAATGTGTTAGTTAAGCAGAATGCATTCTGCTCGTATGTTAATCTTCGTAACCTACTAATCAACTTTTCCGATTCCATGATAGCCCAGGCTTTTTCCTCTAGCATTTTCTGGAGAGATCTTTGGCACTGACCTATCCTCGGCTTACTCTGGAACCGATCATTCATCTAGCCGCTAGTTTCCTGTACTTGTTCAACATGACATCGGTTATCCCGTTTTTCTCGATTATTGCCTTATAGACGTAAGCGCTTGGCCTAGGTTTTCGCTCTTGGGTTCTGTAATCGACTTCAACCAGCCCGAATTTCTTGTCGAAGCCAGAGTCCCATTCAAAGTTGTCTATCAGAGACCAGTAGAGGTATGCTTTAACATCGGCTCCTTCTTTAATGGCTCGGTGAACTTGCTCAAGGTGTAAGACTATTGACATTGCTCTTCTCTCATCATCTTGTACAGCAACGCCATTCTCCGTTATGTAGATGGGTTTGCTGTAGCTTTTTAGCCACTTTATGAGATGGTAGATCCCTTCTGGGTATATCTCGTAACCCATATCTGTTATGCCGAGTGAGTCTTTTCTCGTCAATGGCTTGTCTGCATCTAGGACCTCTCTTGCTCCCGCTCTGATCAGCATGCGCGAATAATAGTTAAAACCGAGAAAATCAAAGGCGTCCTTGACGGTATCGATTTGCTCTCCAGTGCCCATGGGTGGAGTGATTTTCCCTGTTTTTAAAGCGTCTAAGAAAGATGCGTTATAGAACTTGTGAAGGAAACTTGCCTCATTTCTGTCCTTTGGATTATTCTCGTCATAAGGCTGGAAATACTGCATGTCTTTTACTGTTCCCACCTTGGGTGCACTCCTTGTTATGTTTCTTCCGAGAATATCATGTATTTCATGGTAAGCATTTGCAGTCGCTAGCAGCATGTTTCGAAGCACACTCTGGTACTGGTCCATATCACTAACTTGAGGCGGAAACTTACCGAGCATGTAAGAGGCGGACGCGTACGCCGTAGGTTCATTTATCGCGGTCCATAAGTTGACAAGGTCACCCAATTCCTGTGCTAAGTATGAAGTGTATCGTTTGAAATAGTCTACCGACTTAGGGTTAACCCAGCCACCCTCGCCCTCCATCCAGAGAGGGTTCGTGAAATGGTGGAGAGTAACGAGAGGTGTGATTCCGCGTTTCTTGATTGCTTTTAGAACATCTCTGTAGTGCTCAACTTCTTTCTTGTTCCATTCACCCTTTTTGGGTTCTATACGAGCCCACTCGACTGAGAAACGGAAAGTGTTATGTCCAAGTTCTTTCGCAATGTCAAGGTCTCGCTCATAGAGATGGTAGAAGTCGCAAGCCATTCCACAGACTGAGCCATCTTTTATGTGTCCACCCTTTGACTCCCAAACACTCCACTGGTTGTTGTTTCCACCTTCTGTCTGGTACGCCGAGATTGCTGATCCCCATAGGAATCCTTTTGGAAACTTCAACACGACATTGCCCTCAGATTTGTCAGGCAACGAAACTGCACCTCCAATATGTAAGGGATTGCACTGATAAGGTCAGATTAAAGATTACTCTCCGAGGGTTTTATATTGATGTTGTCTTCTAAGCATTTACGCTTTGTCGTCTTAGATAACGGCAACATGTATATCACCTACTGGTACTCCATTTGGTAAACCAGTATGTTCGAATTAGAATGCTGGAGGTTTATGCTTTGGAGCGCATGCCGAGTCTCAGTGACGAAAGGAAGAAAAAGTATGACCAGATGATGGGGAAAGGCATGAAGATACCTTACTCCTTCTTGGTTTCAACAGACATCAAGAGCATCATCGATTCATTTAGCAATATAGCTTCAGGCGCAGAAACCGACCGAATTGTCTCCATAGCCGGAATGGTGAACGCGGTTCGCGTCCACGGCAAACTCACGTTCATCGATATCAGAGATATCACCGGTAGAATTCAACTGAACTTCAGAGTGAATGAGCTCGGTGAAGACGGATACAACGCAGTGCAACTATTCGACGTTGGAGACTTCATCGGAGTTTCAGGGCACGTAATGAAAACCCACAAGGGGGAACTATCGGTTCTGGTACACGAGTACACTCTGCTCGCAAAGTGTCTGATGCCTCTACCGGGACCGAGAGACGAATTGACGATTGAGAAAAGATACAGACAACGGTATTTGGATTTGAAACTCTACCCAGAAGTGAGACAGAGGTTAATAATACGGAGCAGGATCATCACAGCAATGAGGGACTATCTTGACTCCAATGGATTCATTGAAGTCGAGACGCCCGTACTTCAGCCTGTTTACGGTGGGGCAGCTGCGAAGCCCTTTATTACGCGTTGCAATGCACTTGACCAGAATATGTACCTGAGCATATCTCCTGAGCTATACTTGAAGCGCTTCATAGTTGGAGGCATGGAGAGAGTCTACACAATCTGCAAGAACTTCAGAAACGAAGACATAGATGTCACGCACAACCCTGAATTCACTATGATGGAATGCTATAAAGCATACACGGATTACAATGGAATGATGGCGTTGACTGAGCAGATGATATCATATGTCGCTGAGAGCGCACTCGGGAAGACCAAGATAACTTACCAAGGAAAAGAAATAGAATTGAAGCCGCCTTGGACAAGGATGACGCTGGAGGACGCAGTGAGAAAAATAGCTGGAATAGAGGTTCCAGAAGAGGAGCAGAAGCTAAGGAAGTTGGTTGAAAAGCATGAACTCGAAGTCAAACACAGGTTGATCAGACCCAACGTGATAGGCGCTTTGTTCGAGGAGCTAGTTGAGCCTAAGCTAATTCAGCCAACCTTCATAATCGATTACCCCATTGACATCTCCCCACTCACGAGAAAACATAGAAGCAAGGCTGGCTGGGTTGAGCGGTTTGAGCCATTCATATGTGGAATGGAAATGGGAAACGCTTACTCAGAGCTGAATGATCCATTTGACCAGAGGGATAGATTCTTGAAGGAAGTGGAGGAGCGAAAGAAAGGAGACGAAGAAGCACACCCAATGGATGAGGATTTCATAGTATCGCTCATGTATGGATTTCCACCTGCCGGAGGACTCGGGATTGGGCTTGATCGCCTCGTCGCGATACTAACCGATAGCCCGTCGTTAAGGGATGTCATTATGTTCCCCCTGATGAAGAAAACTGAATATGCAGACGTTGACGAAACGGAATAGGAATGCAGATCGCCTAGGTTAAGGAAGTGAAAGAGCGGTCCCCTCAGGCGAACTCAAAGCTCTTGCAGAGGCGCTTGCTGATCTAAATACAGAGAGGGTAATGAACCTAGTGGAGAAACTGCTGGACAAGGGCGGGGATCCACTTCAGATCGTCGAGGCTGCCCGAAAAGGTATGACTCAAGTGGGCAAGAAATTTGAGAGGATGGAGTATTTTCTGACTGAACTGGTCACATCAGGCGTGATCTTTGATGAGGCAATGAAACTGATAGAGCCCAAACTGAAGGAAGGATGCGGTCTTGGACAACTTGGCAGGGCGGTTCTAGGAACCGTTAAAGGTGATATCCACGATATCGGGAAGAACATAGTGGGCACGTTGCTCCGATGCTCGGGGTACGAAGTAATCGACGTGGGCATAGATGTTTCTCCCGACACGTTCGTGAACGAAATTCTACGCAGCAAGCCTCAGATCCTTGCGCTATCAGCACTGCTAACAGCATCATTTAACTCGATGAAAGAAACTGTGGGCGCACTTAGCAAGGCGGAGCTTCGTGACAAAGTCAGTGTCATTGTCGGAGGAGGTCTAGTTGATGCGAAAGTCGTCAAGTATGTACGTGCAGACGGATATGCTTCGGACGCGATGGGTGCGGTGAGATTAGTTGAATCTCTCATACAGAAACAAAAGCAACTAAGCGACTTAAGGAAAGAGGCTAAGGATCTGATTCACAAAGCAGGTTCAGAAAACGGGTGAACAGATATGATTGGCGAGTCTATGTCCTCTGAAGAGAGGATCTGGAAAGCGATCAATCTCGAGGAACCTGACAGAGCCCCGTACTATATCGACGTTGGATTTCAAACAGGTAAGGTCGGCGGGATCACTTTAAGAGAATTAATGTTCGAACAATTTCTCGCCTGCGAAACTGGAAAGAAAGTCTATGAAGCCTATGGTGGCGGGTTTGACGTATGGGATAACTACTCAACTGCGGGCACAATCTATTTGGCTCCAATTCCGAATTCACATATGTCGATGATATTTAACTGGAAGCTGCCGGGGGTAGGTCTCCCTGAGAATTCGTTGCCGCAGATGGTTGAGGTTCCCATAATGGAGAAGATTGAAGATTATAAGACGCTCATCGAGAAAGGCATATGGCACTACTCTAAGAAGCTTCCCTCAAACTTGTACAAACTGTACACCAAATGTTTGAGTGAAGGATTCAAGGTCGCTGCAGATTCAGAGAGGTGGTTCAAGGAAAGAGGGCTCCCCACGGATTTCCTCGGTAGCCTAATTGAGCCACCGTGCGATATAGTCTCATTCCTCAGAAGCTTCAAGAACTACCTGGTTGACATGGTCAGGCATCCTGATATGATTATTTCTGCGAGTGAAACATTTTTGCCTCAACTGACTAAGGCAGCGATAGATCTCACAAGATTCACGAATTGCAGGATTATCCTTCTTGGTACTGGCAGAGCGTCGACGACATTTCTATCGCCTAAGCAGTTTAGAGAAGTGGTCTGGCCATTTTTCAGAAAAGAGGCAGAAGAGTTCATGAAGCAGGGGTGTACCGTGCTGTTCCACCTAGACAATAGCTATGATCATGTGCTGGAGTTATTCAAGGAGCTTCCCAAGAAAAGATCAATATTCCACTTTGACACAACAGATATTTTCAAAGCGAAAAAGGGTGCTTGGGGATCACGGATGTATAATGGGAGATGTTCCACCAGCACTTCTCACCGTCGGAACGCCAAAGGAAGTTGACGATTATTGCAGCAAACTAATAGAAACGTGCGGAGAAGGCGGAGGATTCATACTATCTCAGGCATGCATCGTGCCATACGATGCAAAGTTTGAAAACGTGAAAGCAATGAAGGAATGAGTAATCAAACACAACCTGTATTCCTGAGGGTAATAATGGCTCTCCGGTGGTATTCCTGAGGTATTACCAGAAGCATACAACCCCTAGTCTTCCTTAGGAGATTCACAGCCTTTTCAGAAACGGAGTTGCACCAAAATGAAGGTAGGGATAAGGGAATATCAGTCGAGTGATAGGGCACACATCATCAAGCTTATGGAAGACTTTCAGGACTACCTTGTCGATATCGACTATATGAAGCGAATGAGACGCATGCCGGAGTACGGAGTAGGCTATGTGAGTAGACTACTGAGGAAAATCAGCAATAACGATGGATTGATCTATCTAGCTGAACATGAAGGTCACATCATAGGACTCATTGCGGTGATGGTCGAAACACAGTCGACAAGTGATCTACTTGAATGCGTTCCTTCAAAGGCGGGGAGAATCTTGGAATTGTTTGTGCAAGCACGATACAGGGGACAAAACATCGGCAAATTGCTCATGGAGAAAGGAGAAGAGTACCTTAAGCAACAAGGGTGTGACGTGTTGAGAATCGAAGTATTCGAACCGAACGGTAAAGCCCACAACTTCTACAAAAAACTTGGATACCAGGACAGGATCATTGATATGATAAAGAAACTCTGAGCTGAGATGAATAGGCAAAAAGGTATTCGCTTCTGCTTTGCCGGTAGCAAAACATCTCCAGCTTGCTAAACTCCCAGAAGCAAATCGGTCATGTACATCGTCACTATTCCAATAGTTATACCTACCAGAACCAGGTGTCTATGCTCCTTTGTGTAGACTATGGGCGTAAGTTCGACAACAACGTAGAGAATGGCTCCTGCCGCCAATGCGAAAAACAGCACGGCCATCTCCACTGAGTAGAATGCCGCACCCATAATGGATCCCAGCACGACTGGTGCTCCTGCGATGAACGCCATCAAGATAGGATCCCTTATTCTCAAAAACCCCTTGGGAAGCGGAGCAACGATGCCAAATCCTTCAGTTCCATTATGGAGAGCGAACCCTATGATGAGGATATAACTCAGAGAGATCTGTCCAGCTGCGTATGCTGACCCTATAGCCAGTCCTTCCCCGAGGTTATGAAGACCTATGTCCAAGGCAATCAAGTATGCGAGCGAGATCCTGCTGTGCACGGATTGTTTCTCCGCTTCCTCATCGATCACTTCAACGTGGTAACCCTTTGCGTGCCTTTGTCCTCTGACTCGGATTGACTCATACAATGTTAGGCCGAGCAGGCCGGTTATCAGTCCTGCGAGGAGAAGCACAGCACCAAGCCCACCTCCAACTGACTCGGCTAGACTCCCTGCTTGATTAAAGACGTCAGCAAACAAGAACAGGAGAATACCGACAGCAATACTTATCAGAATTATCTTGGTGGATGCGCTCGTGTTCCTTATTGCACGAACCGGCGCGACTCCTATGTAAACAGGGATCAATCCCGAGACTATTCCAAGGAACGCAGCCTACAACAGATCAATTGCCAAGTCCGATCATCCCTTCACTTAATACGCTTTTCTGTTGTTCAGGTTATGAACCTGATAATTCTATGAAGACGATCGTAGATTCTGTTGCTGAGCTGCGAAAACAAAGGAAAAATAGCGAAGTTGAGGAATTCAGGCGCCCATCTTCAAGGGCTTCGCCTTCGTCTTGTGATGGAGGAAGCAAGCTACGAAGTGATCAGTCTTAACCTCTTCCAGCGCTGGCTCAGATCTCTTGCACATATCCATGGCGTAGTTGCATCTCGGGTGGAATCTGCAGCCTGATGGAGGATTGATAGGGCTTGGAACTTCGCCAGGCAGAAGAATTCGCTTTGTCTTGATCTTGTCTGTGGGATCTGGGATAGGAATAGCTGAGAGCAATGCCTCAGTGTAGGGGTGCAAAGGTTTATCATACAGCTCCTCGACATCGGCTAGCTCTACAAACTTTCCCAAGTACATGACCGCAACTCTGTCACTGATATGGCGAACCGTGCTCAGGTCGTGTGATATGTAGATGTAGGTCAGCCCGAATTTTCTCTGAAGATCGTCTAGAAGGTTCAGTACTTGAGCTCTGATTGAGACATCCAACGATGCTACAGGTTCGTCTGTAATCAGCAGTTCAGGCTCGACGGCTAACGCCCGAGCGATACATATGCGTTGCCTTTGCCCACCACTGAACTCATGGGGATATCTCTGAGTGTGGTAATCCTCTAGACCAACTAAGTGAATTAACTCAAGTAGCCTATCAGTCCACTTGGATTTGGGAATGTGCTGGTGTATTGCGAAGGGCTCCGTGATGATATCTGCAACAGTCATCCTGGGGTCAAGGGATGCGTAGGGATTCTGGAAGACGTACTGCATCTTTCGCCTCAGTGCAAGAACTTCAGTTCTGTTTCCGCTTTGAAACACTTTGGTTATGTTATTTCCTTCGAATATAACTTCACCTTGATCTGGAACTTCGAGTTGGAGGATAAGCTTCGCTGTAGTTGTTTTCCCACATCCGCTTTCGCCGACAAGTCCAAAGGTTTCTCCTTTCTTTACACTAAAACTCACATTGTCAACTGCGTGGACATCTCCAACCCTCTTCTTGAGGAATATGCCTCTCGACCACACAGGATAGTACTTGAGTAAGCCCTCAGTGGTTAGTATTGTTCCATCTGATGACACTGTTATTTTCACTCTCCTATAGGGGACTCTTCAATGAGATTTCGCCGTCCTGCACGCGGACGCAAGCTGAGTAATGGCCTGGCTCTACCTCTAGGGCCTCAGGGAGCTTCTGGGAACACTTACGTGCGGCGTACTTGCATCTCGGGTGGAATCTGCAGCCTGAGGGCGGATCAATGAGGTTGGGTATGGATCCAGGTATCACTTGAAGTTTGTCGGTCTGAATAGCAAGATGGGGCACGGCTGTCAATAGTGCTTCCGTGTATGGATGCATCGGATTCATAAAAACGGATAAGGTGGATGACGCCTCACAGACTCGTCCGGCGTATAACACAAGGGTGTTCTTCGTTGTTTTCGCTACCACACCCATGTCATGGGTAATAAGCATCATTGACATTCCAAGCTTCTGTTGGAGCCTCTTAATGAGGTCCAAGATCTGTGCTTGGATTGTAACATCAAGGGCTGTTGTAGGTTCGTCGGCTAGAAGAAGGAGAGGGTTACATGTTAGTGCACGAGCAACGGCAACCCTCTGTTTCATTCCACCGCTTAGCTGATGCGGGTAATTCCAGATTCTATCCTCAGCATCGGGAATCTCAACCATCTTCAACAATTCGGTTGCCCGGCCTAAAGCCTCTTGCTTGCTGACTTCCTGATGTCTCATGATGACTTCAGTAAGCTGGGACGCAATAGAATATACTGGGTTAAGAGAGGTTGACGGATCCTGAAATATGTAACCTATTTCGCCCCCACGAATATTCTGCATCGCTGCCTCTGGCAAGTCAAGGAG
>JAHPYV010000075.1 GCA_019058495.1 Promethearchaeati archaeon | reverse complement strand
GGAACGTTGATCCGAACATACGCCACTTGTTCTTTTAGGGCGAAGGCGGCGGGCGACGAGCCAAAACTCAGAATCATAGCAAATCAAAAACAAGTTAACGAAGAAAGTATAAGAACCCCCGAAAATGCGCATAACACAAAAACCAACGGCAAATCAATCAAGCAATTTACAGCACCGTAAAATGCTCCACGGGGACTTTAAATACAGCATCAAAAACCACGCATTTTACGCGACCAGAAAACCCAGAACAAGTGCGAGAAAACAAATTCAAACCAAGAAAATGCTCCGCCAGGGATCTTCGGCTTCTCCAGACCTTTGAATGTGAAGCCACACGCTCTGCATTTTGGAGGAATCATAGCTATGCATTCCCTGCCTTTCGATTCGCCGTAGACACTTTTCGCCACATGCTGCAGATCTTCATATACTGATTTCAGATCTGTGTGTTCGCCGAGCAAAGCCACTATATCTTCGACGCTGAGCGGATTTTTGGTCGTCCTTAGCAACTGCTTTATTCGCTCCCTTCTACTAGGCATAACCATGATGATCATAACCATGTTTTGGTTCAGTGAGTTGATGCACGGAGAACGTGATAAAGACTGGCGGCTCTACTTGAAGTGTTCATAACCTTTGGGTTCAAGTAACTCTTGTTTGCCTTTGCCTGTCTTAAGGGATACTCTGCGCTCTTTTACCGCTTCCCCGATTCTGTAGAGGGTTCCCCCAACTTTCTCCACGCTCTTCTTAGCTTTGTTCCAGAGGCTACGTTTAACAGTGACGACAAGCTCATACTCTTCCCCGCCATTGAGCGCCAGATCGAGTGGGTCAAGGTTATTCAAACTAGCGAATCTAGTGACTTCCTCTGGTATGGGAATGTTTTCAACCAAAAAACCGACTTTGCTGAACCTTGCCAGCTCATGTATCGACCACGCCAAACCATCAGAGCTGTCTATAGATGATGAGAGACAACCTGATGTTGCCAATGCGACACCTTCGTTTACCTTCGCTTCTGGCTCGTATACGGCTTTTGCCATTCGTTCCCTGATTGCCGGTTCGAACTTCGTTTTTTCGAGGAGGAGTTTCAAGCCAGCGCCTGTTAGACCAAACGGTCCAGTCACGGCCAAAATGTCACTCACAGCTGCGCCACTCCGTCTGACCAACTTCGATTCTTCTGCAAACCCAAACGCCATTCCTGAAACGACTAGGCCGTCCGCTTCACCAGTGTCGCCACCCATCACGCACGCACCGAATTTCTTGCTTTCAGAAATAGCCCCACGCATGATGTCCAGTGTCTCCTCCATCTTGAAGTCTCTGGGCAACCCGAATGACAACAGAATTCCAGTTGGCTTCACTCCCTTGGCTGCAAGGTCACTGAAATTCATAGTAACTGCTTTTCTCCCGATCTGGGTAGCCAACATTCCTGGAGGAACATCTGTCAAGCCAACTAACATATCAGCCTTGACAACAAGCGCCAACCCATTACCTATAGACAGAGCTGAAGCATCCTCGCCAATGGGTAAAGCCTCCCTTGGGCAGGGCTTCAGTAACTTGATTATTTTCTCAACTACCTTCCGTTCCCCAAGGTCGCTAACCGATGAACTTGGTTGATCTTCATCCAAACCCTTCTCTTCCACCAGAAAATGCCGATCCGATCACATCACTTATAGATATAACCAAAAAGGTAAAAAGGATATATACGTGAAGAATCATCAAGACAAAGAAACACCAGACAAAATGTGCGGAGGTAGCCAAACAGCGCAAAGCGCCGGGCAACGCCTGGTCAAAGGCGCAGGAATGAGGGTCCTGTTCCGTAGGGATTATGATCCGTCCAGCAGGCGGATAATCCCAAGTCGTGGGTTCAAATCCCTCCCTCCGCATACCCACTTTTGGAATCACCATTAGCATTACGTAGTTGCCGTCATTCAACCATACCCAACCGACATCTATGGGCGGCAGGAAGGCATTTGGCGTCTCCTTCTGTAGGTTCGTATTGATTAGAGTCGTCACGAGCTAGTAGAACTAGGATGGCGTCTGCGGACGACGTTGACTAGTTTTGAGTCTTTCATCTTGTATGTGCTGAGTAGCTGTTGCATGCTTTGACCTAACCAAGACTGGTAATAGGCAACCGTTATTTACCCTTCACGGTTATTCTTGGTCTGTTTCAGAATTCTGGGGTGCTGAAGAGCGCAATGGCTTTCGAAATAAAACACAAGGATGCCTGCGGGCGAATTGGACGAATCACCACAAAAACTGGAGTGTTAGAGACTCCTATTCTTTTGCCTGTTGTCAACCCTTTTGCGACAAGAGGATTACCTCCACGAATACTTGAGACTGAATTCGGATGTGAAGCAATAATCACCAATGCTTACCTTCTTTGGAGGCACTCTAGAGATCAAGCTGTGAGATCTGACGTTCACAAGCAAATTGACTTCTCGAAAAGCATAATGACCGATTCAGGTGCGTACCAACTCCTGCTCTATGGAGATGTCGAGGTTACCCCAAACGAAATTCTCAGTTTCCAGGAGGATATTGGCAGCGATATTGCAGTAATATTAGACGTTCCAACAGGAGGACATGAGAAGACAGAAAGAGCGAAATTCACAGTTGACGAAACCATTCGACGAGCGCATGAATGGGAAAACGCGAAACGAAGAGAAGATGTGTTGTGGGTCGGACCTGTCCAAGGCGGAACCTATCTGGACCTTGTGGAATATTCTGCAAAAGAAATGGCGAAAATGAATTTTAGCATTCACGCCATTGGTAGCCCGACACAGATCATGGAATCGTACAGGTATGACAAACTTGTCGACCTAATAGCGACAGCCAAGATTAACCTTCCCATTGAGAGGCCGGTCCATCTGTTCGGTGCTGGGCATCCGTCAATGTTTTCGTTAGCGGTTGCACTAGGGTGTGACATGTTTGACTCTGCCTCGTATGTACTTTATGCCAAAGATGATCGGTATATGACTAGCTTCGGAACACGGAGACTTCACGAACTCAAGGAGAAGGTTTGCATTTGTCCAGCATGTGAGAAGTTCTCGATGAAGGAGATGACGAGTCTACCTAACGATGAACGTTTCAACCTCATTGCAAAACACAACCTATACCTTTGCTTGAACGAAATTCGCGTGATCAAACAAGCCATCTATGAGGGAAGATTATGGGAGCTCGTTGAAGTCAGGGCAAGAACCCATCCACAACTGTTGGAGGGCGTAAAGAAGTTAAGACATTACCGCAGATACCTTGAGAAATACAGCCCTGTGATCAAGCCGCACGCAATCTTCTACTCTAGTCCAGAATCACTTCTAAGGCCAGAAGTGACGAGGCATCTAATGAAGCTTAACACCACACCAGTGCCAGCTCCAGCTGAAATACTGGTTATCCTTCCCGAGCCACAAAAGAGACCATTCAGCAAGACAAAAGAGCAGAGGAAGTACAGAAAGATATTGCGTGGCGTCTTCCACGATCATGATTTGAGAAAGGTTCACATATGCACGGTCTCAAAGTTCTTCGGCTTGATTCCGATGGAACTTGACGAAACATATCCGTTGGCTCAACACGAAGTTCCAAGAACAATGGACCTGGAATCGAAGAAACTAATATCTCAGACGATTAGGGCATATATTAAGAACCATAAGTACAGCGCTGCAGTCATCCACTTTGACCACAGGGTCATCGGACATGAATCAGTTAAGAGGATCATGGAGTCCTGCAACGAACTCGGAGTATATGTTCTCGTGACACCCAAGGAAAGGCTTAACCCTCGAAGCAAGCAAGCTTTGGAAGAATTTCGGATAGCCCTAACCGAGGTGTATGAGACCACTGCAAAACCATCTGGAACCATTAGGCCATCCTGAAGAGATGAAAGGAGATGGAAACTAAGTGAACCAGTTGAAACTAGACCTCCATCTTCACACATGGTACTCAACTGATGCAATAGACCCGCCCAGTCTCATCCTGAAGATGGCTGCCAGAAAGGGATTGTACGCAATCGCCATAACAGATCACAATACGGTTCAAGGAGTAAAGAGAGCAAGAGAATGCAAGAGCAACGTAGTAGTTATACCTGGTATCGAGGTAGACGCAAAGGAAGGGCATATAATAGGACTTGGAATATCGACAGAGATTAAGCCCTGGCGAACCGCGGCTGAGACAGTGGAGTTAATCAAAGACGCAGGAGGATTCGTAGTAGTACCTCACCCATTCGACTACATGAGGCGAGGAGTCGGAACAATAGCAAGAAGGCTTGGTGCAGATGCCATTGAAGTGCTGAACTCGAAAACTAACACCCCCTTCTCAAACACTCTCGCCAAGAGACTAGCCAAGAATATAAAGAGCGCAGTCACAGCAGGGAGCGACGCCCACCTAGCAGAAGACGTTGGAAATGCTTACGTACTTATCCAAGAAAAAGGAGAACCTTCTGTGGACAGAATTCTCAGCATAATTGCGTCCAAGAAACATGACAAAGTTAAGGTTGCCGGCAAAATAACGTCACTGAGAAGCAGGGTAAGGAAAATAGCGTTACAAAGAATGAAGAGGAAGGGTCCTTACTAAACAGGAAAGAGGACCTAGAGCTTCTGGAGCCCAAAGTCTAAATCTTCGCTTCTCTTCTTCTGCTGCGAAAAGGCGCTTCTTGAAAGGTTGAATTCGGCAGCCCTAGCATCTTGCCTCTTCATTGCTTCTATTCTACCTGTTGTCTCAATGACATTCTCCTGCACGTCGACCCCTAATTCTCGCATTTCAGCAAGTTCATGAAAACCTGCTTCGAAGCCCATGATATCAGCGTCTGGACCCAGAACGGAGTCGCCCTTGATTCCCGTTAGCAATAATATGGTTCTTATGATTCCATTAAGGCTAGGAGACACTCTTGCACCCCAGATGACTTTGGAATTTGGCACCATCCTTCTAGTGACAAGCTCAGCAACCCGAGTTGCCTCAGACAGAGTCATGTCAGCCCCACCCGATACATGAACCAACGCACCCGTGGCACCAGTAACGACCAACGAAAGCAGCGGATTATTCAAAGCCTCTTCAACCGACCTCTCAGCCCTGTTCTCACCCTCAGCCTCACCTATGCCTATTATGGCTACGCCGCCAATTCCCATGATTGACTTAATATCGGCAAAGTCTAGGTTAATCAGCGATGGAAGCTTAATAGTTTCAGTTATTCCTTTAACCATAGTCGCAAGCACTTCATCAGCCACAGCGAAGGCTTCCTCAATCGGATAGTCGGGAGCAACCTCTAACAGCTTGTTATTATCGACAACGACAACAGTGTCAACATGCTCCCTAAGCTTACTGAGCCCTTCACGGGCCCTTGCATTCCTGAGTTCACCTTCCACCTTAAAAGGAAGGGTTACGACACCGATCACTATGGCGCCAACCTGCTTAGCTATCTCAGCAACAATAGGTGCCCCACCAGTACCCGTTCCACCACCCAGGCCACAAGTGACAAAAACCATGTCAGCGCCCTCTAACGCTTGGGAGATAATTAAACGGCTCTCCTCAGCAGCGGCAGCTCCCAGCTCTGGATCTCCTCCAGCGCCGAGTCCACGGGTGGTTTTCTCGCCTATTAGGATCTTCCTGTGAGCTGGAACGGAGTCAAGGTGTTGCTTATCTGTGTTCACCGCTATGCACTCTGCGCCTTGGATGCCAAGGTGCATCATCCTCTTGACAGTGTTGTTACCACCGCCCCCAACACCGCAAACTATGATTACAGCTTTCCCAGGTTCGCGAACGGTTGACGCTCTCTCTTCCTTCGCATGTTTGATAGCGTTCTGAATTATCGACTTCATCAGCCCGCCTCCTAGATCGATGCCCCCATCTCTTTGGAACTATCCTCAGAATCTATCTTGCTACAGCGGTGGCGGCAACTGCCGTTGGGCGTTCCCACAACTCGTTCTTCAGTAGATCTCTGACAGCGATGCGTATTGCCTCGGAACGGTTAGGGTAGATTCTCGACTTAACAAGTTCCTCAATGCCTTCAAGGAAGGCCTCAGGCAGATGTATTGTAACGAGTTTTAGACCTCTATGCTCCATTGGATACACTCACCCCACGTTATTACAAGGTAATCCATACATATAAACGTGGGTAAGCCCTTTGGCGTCTCTACGGAATATAAGCCGACCGATGCTTTATAAAGCTATTCATCCAGTCCGCTAATATGAGCCCAAATTAAGCTTTTATCCTGAAAAGGAGCAATTTCCAAAAATAATACCGCACTTTTAACCGCTCTTGGTCCTCCGTTTGCTGATCTGGGTGTTTTAATCCCTATTAGGTTGCGTATTTTCCTGACAGAAAAATGAGCTCTCAAGGGTATAAGGTGGACCTATTCGAGTGGGCAATCTGTCGAGATTGTAGGATATTCTTTACCCACCTGATATTGGGGGGAGTATTGCTATTGTGTCGCCATCTTTGATTCGCGTTTGCAGGTTTCTGAGGTTTCTGACGCTTTGCCCATTGACCATTATGGAGATCTGTTGTCGTAGAGATTTGCGTTTCGAAGGTTCGAATACGTATTCTTTGAAACCCTTTCCATATTCCTCTGACAGCTCGTTAAGAACTTCGACTATTGTCGTTTCCTCGTTTCTAAGGTCCATCTTCTGTTCTCTTTTCCCAGTGATCTCACGGAGAGCGGCGAAAAACTTTATTGTGACCGTTGTCATGGCGTTCACCGGCCTTCAGTCCCTTCTGTGTTTAGGGGGGATCGCTTGTTTATATCAAGTTTTGCTCTTTCTTTTTTAGCATCATTCGCCACGAGAGTGTAAGGGTTTTGGGGTGTGATGCTTTTCGTTCATCGAGTCTCCCCCTTGACGTGTTTGTTGGGGCTTCACGTAGTGTTTGTGGCGAGTCGTGGGCTTTCTCGACTATTTCTTCCATGGTCTGTATGAAGTTGTCCAAGTCTTCTTTTGTAGCTGATTCTGTAGGTTCTATCATAAGGGCTTCCTCTACTATGGGCGGGAAGTATATTGTTGGTGCGTGGATTCCATTGTCGAGCAACGCTTTTGCGACATCTAGTGTAGTGACCCCAGTTTCTTGCTTAAGTTTCTCACCGCTTAGCACTACTTCGTGTTTTCTTGGCTTTTGCTGCAAGGATGGTTTCAGCGGATAGTATTTAGAGAGTTTAGATGCTATGTAGTTGCTGTTGAGCACGGAGATACTTGCGGCTGTTGACAGGCCCTCAGCTCCCATCGTTAGTATGTATGTGAATGCTCTGACTAGGACCGCAAAATTACCGTAGAAGCCTTTGACTTTTCCTATTGATTGAGGACGATCATAATCAAGGTAATAGTGTTCCCCGTCGAATTCAACTGTTGGAACTGGTAGGAATTCCTCAAGTTGCTCCGATACCCCTACGGGTCCGGCTCCAGGCCCTCCTCCGCCATGAGGCGTCGAGAATGTCTTGTGCATGTTAGTGTGAACTAAGTCGAACCCCATATCGCCTGGTCTTACATGCCCAAGGATCGCGTTTAGGTTTGCTCCATCATAGTACAGGAGTCCTCCAGCGTTATGTATTGTCTCTGCTATTTCTCCGACATCTTCTTCGAACAGTCCGAGCGTGTTTGGATTTGTGAGCATTAAGCCTGCGGTTTTCTCAGAAGTTGCTTCCTTTAATGCGTCCATGTTTATGCATCCTTTTCCGTTCGATGGGATTGTGATTACATTGAATCCGCCCATTGCTGCGCTTGCTGGGTTTGATCCGTGTGCTGAGTCTGGTACTATGATCTCGGTTCTTTTCTCAAGTTCGCCTTTGAGTCTGTGGTATGCTCTTATGATTTGTATTCCTGTGAATTCCCCGTTTGCACCTGCAGCTGGTTGGAGAGTTACTTGATGCATCCCCGTTATTTCAGCCAACCAGTTCTGTAGTCTGTACATTATTTCTAGGGCACCTTGGACTGTACTTACGTCCTGGTACGGGTGAATTTCACTTAGCTTCCCAAGACTTGCCACCAAATCATTGATCTTTGGGTTGTATTTCATTGTACAGGAACCAAGCGGGTAGAATCCACTGTCGACCCCATAGTTCATCTGAGATAATCTTACGAAGTGTCTTGTGACTTGCACCTCTGAGGTTTGGGGTAAGTTTATCGAAGTTTGTCTTCGCATTGTAGACGGGATAAAATTAACAGCAGGCCCTATGACCTTTCTGACTTCGTCATCGATTTGAGGTAGTTTGAAACCAGTCCTTCCTTCTTCACCAAGCTCGAAAACTACCGGCTCGCTCCAATATGCTTGTCTGAATTTGCTCTCTTTTGCGTTCATGTTAGACACCACTGTGGCTAGATTTCCTTTTCGATGCTTGTCTCCCTACTTGCCTTATTATCCCGTTGGCTTGGGTTCCCTACAATATCCTCAGAAGCTTCGATCAGAAGATCTATGTCTTCTTTGGTGTGCAATTCAGTAACGCACACCAGAGCTGTGTTACCTAACTCAGGGAATTCATTGACGATTGGGTGGCCTCCTTGTATCCCTCTCTTCAGAAGTTCGTTGTTGAAATAGTCGATGGACTTATCCTTTCTATCCGTGTTTAGTGTGAATTCTTTGAAGTGCGAAGATTGGAAGATAGGGGCTTTCAATCCATCAATTCTGCTTAGGCCCTTCATCGCGTAGTTTGCATTTGTGAGAATTATCTCTCCAAGTTCCCTGAATCCTTTTGCACCAAGGAGACAACAGTAGACTAAAGCTGCGAGTGCGCACAGGGCTTCATTGCTCGTGATGTTCGAGGTCGCTTTTTCTCTCCTTATGTGTTGCTCCCTTGTTTGCAGTGTTAGCACAAAACCGATCTTGTTACCTTCCATAGTCGTGGTCAATCCTACGAGTCGCCCAGGCATCTGTCTTATGATTTTCATGTCTTCTCTGCAACTGATTATTCCAAGTAGCGGACCCCCAAAGTTCAGGTGGCTACCGAGAGGTTGACCTTCGCCTATCGCGATATCAGCGTCGTAGTCTCCTGGTGGGCGGAGCACGCCAAGTGATGTTGGATCTACGCCAACTATCAGTAAGCTTCCTTTCTCATGTGTGGTTTTTGAAATGTCATCGACTTGTTCTTCGATGAATCCTAAGTATGACGGATTCTCGATGTAAACGGCCGCAACATTTTCGGACAGTCTGTTCCTAAGTTCCTGAAGGAGTAATTGACCAGTTTCCTTGTCGTAGGGGATCTGTTCTATCTTTATCCCTGCGGCTTCAGTGTATGTTTTCAACACTTTGAGTCTATCTGGGTGGATAATGCGCGGGATGAGAATGATGTCTCTCTCTGTAACTCTCTTCGCCATCAGTGCTGCTTCACCGAGTGCCGCGGACCAGTCATATAGGGAACTATTTGCAACATCCATATCTAGTAACTCAGCCATAACACTTTGATATTCAAAGAGAGCCTGAAGCATGCCTTGGGAGATCTCAGGTTGATAGGGTGTGTAAGACGTCAGGAACTCACTTCGACTCACGATTGTGTCGACCACTGCGGGAACATAATGAGGCCACGCACCAGCCCCAAGAAAAGTCGGCATTTCATGAATCGTTCTGTTTTTCCGTACGATCGAGTCTAGTATCCTTCGAACCTCAATCTCTGAGTGTGGTCTTGGCAATCCCTTAAGCTCATGTTTAGGAATACTCCTAGGTATATCGCGATATAACTCATCGATGCTCTTGACACCAATTTCCTCAAGCATTTTTTCAATCGTGTTCCTAGAGGAGTTAGGAATGTACGGGTTTGACTCAGGACTCAATCCGGGATCACACCTCTTGCTCATGTTTTGAAAGAATGTCCAATTATGCTTTTTGCCGAAACTGGCAAGATGGCAACTACTGTGCCATGTTCAGCGGTAAGAAATAACCAGTACATTTTTCAACCTATTAAACTGATTCTGGCCAATAATGATACGCAATGGAAGCTTTTGCTAATAATTGTTCGATCTTCCAAAACTCTTTAATGAGAGTTTCGCTGAGGAATACCTTGGTATCGAGAATGCAAAAAGCTTATTAAGTAAGCTTTTTTCAATTGAGTTTCATTAACTATGGTGGGTTTGTAGGTTGAGCGGGAAGAATTCCAAGGCGCTCTTGCTGATTACATTGATGCTTTGCATCACTTTGGCAGTGTATTATAGCGCGGCCATGTTAGCTAATGCTCAACAGCCTACTTACACAAGTGGTTCCTGCCAGAATGCTAGCGGTAGCGGCGTGCTGCCTTATCAACGAGAAATGGGACCTTCTGATGTCAATGTTACGCTTTTTAACCGCTACGCAATTCGAACAATCTACATAGGAGATTACGGTTTGGTGACTGTTAATGATACCTTGCTTGTCGCCAACAACGGCACCGCGACGGCATCTTCATGGATATTTTATCTTGCTGCAGACGTGTATCCCAACTTGAGGTATCTCGCAGCTTATGGAAATGGTACAAATTTGAATGTCATCGGAGCTCCATCCTTTTCGTCACTTGTTGGCATGAAAGTTGACTTCACGAGTATCGGCGGATTGCCAATAAACTCTTCCCTTCTGGTTACTTTGATTCAACAGTTTTCAGGGCTTGTCAGTCTTGAGCCCGGATCACAGTATGTGGGCTTACTTTTCTACAAATACGTGATCTCTCCATATTCAACTGCGAGCTACAACATCACCGTCAGCCTTCCATCAGGTGCGCAGACTCTTGAACCCGTCAATATGACCGCGGGAACAGTTAATTCATTTAACTGCACTCGGCTCGGCTCATTTTCGAATGGCAAATATGATTACATATTCTCCGGTGGACCGCTAATAGAAGTAAGTGTCATTCGCCGTGCAGAGATCACAGTTGATGGCTACATTTACACAACCGAGACGCATCGTGTGAGAAACATTGGTCCAGCGAACTTGACTAGTATCCACTTCTTGGTTCCCCTGTCAATTCTCCCTGACAGCCTTACGGTTGGAGACTCTTCAGGTAAGTTATCATCTGGGAACAATGGGCTTATCGTCTCAGCTAGCTTTAGATACGGCGTTGCCCCGAACTGGACCTATACTTACTATGTTTCTTATAAGACCGCACTAGATGATTACAGAGTTTCTCAAAATGGCTTAAGCGTCCTTAGGTTGCAACCAGTCACTGGGTATAACGGCAGCGCAACTTTTGAGCAGTTCTCACTTGTCCTCCCGCCTCACGCGCAACTGATCTCAACAAACCAGTCATTTGAAAACGCTGGGATCCAAGACAATAAGATCGTCGTCACCTACACGTTCCGGAATGTCACGTTTCTGAATGTTGGTTCAATTGAGTTCAAGTATATCGAAGATATAGCACAAGTTTTCCAGCGTCCGATTCTCATATCGTTCGGAGTCTTTGCAGTAGGATTCATCTATATTGTTACCAGAAAATTGTTCCCAAGAACTGTCCCGGTGAGCATTGCAAGGGAAGAGGAAGTAAAAGCGCGTGGTCTCACCGCGACATTGAAAGAATTCTCTTCAAACTACGAGGAGAAAACTGCTCTTACACTTGAAATGGAGAAACTCATGGAAGACAGGCGTAAAGGTAGAATCAGTAAGAGGGCATATCTGGAGCAGATTGAACACAACAGAAGACGAATCGCCTCGCTTACCAATGGCATCAACGAAGCGAAAAAGAAACTAGTTCCAGCAAACAGGAGGTACGCAACACTAATCAGACAACTCGAAACATACGAAGAAGAGCGGGAAAACGCTAGAGCCAGCCTGGAGAATCTAGAGTTAAGAAGAAGACAAGGGAAAGTCTCAGGGGACGTATACAACCGCCTGAAATACGAAAACACAAGGAAGATTGAGAAAGCAACCTCAGGAATCGACAGCATAGTAGTACAATTGCGCCAAGAGACTTTATGAAGAAGCATAAGTAAGCACTGATTAACTTTGTAGATATCAAAAAGCTTTTTTAGTTACTTAATGTCAATTTTGTCTCTATCGTAACAATGGCACTTAATACGTAGGAGGTAATCAACCCAATGCCTAAGATCAACGTTGATTTCGACAAATGTACTGGCTGCGGAACATGTGCCGATGTATGTCCTCAATCATGTTTTGAACTAGACTCTGAGGCGGGCAAAACGAAAGTTGTGAATGAGGACGAATGTCTCGCGTGTAGGGCATGTGAATCCCAGTGTGAACAGCAGGCAATCAATATAGAAGAGTAGGAAAAGGGGCGCCAGCGAACAGAGAAACCCCTATGTCCTCTTATTTTCCCTCCGCCGAATTTGATGCGTGTCATTCGAAACGTTAAAGAGACTAATTGGAAAACAGTTTTAATGTTTAAGTGGCTATTGTTATTAGGAAGCCCCGTGGTCTAGCGTCTTCCAGCCAATACTGGCTGAAGCTGGGGGCCAATGATGGCGGGCTTTGGACCCGTTGACGGGAGTTCGAAAG
>JAHPYV010000074.1 GCA_019058495.1 Promethearchaeati archaeon | reverse complement strand
TGAACCCGATAGGGTGAGACACCACGAAGAGCGTCGACGAATCGGGAACCCAACACCCTTCAGGGGTGGGAGGATGTCAGTGTTTGATCAGAAAAGACTAAGCGCAGCGCAATCGTTTTGGGAAAAAGGATTGTTGTATCTGACTAAGGAACTACCCAAGTTTGAAGTGATCATTTCTGAAATGAAAGAGAGGCTGAGTTTCCTACAAGAATAACGTTTTCTTCTGGGTTGAAGTCTGTTGTCTGTGTTTCCTGAGGGTGAGTTCAAGCGTTTTGATCTCAAAACTGCTGAAATTGCTCGCAAGGTTAAGTGCGCGCGCGGACCTGAAACTAACCTACCAAGAGTTCATATGATTAATTCAATTGTTAATGTGCTCTAAGACATCTATTTAAGAAATGACAAAGACCCTCTTATCCATGGAAGGAAAACCCAGCAACACAGGGCGAGAATTCAGATTACTACTCATTACTTTCTTAGGATACGGTTTATTTTACGGTCTTTCCCAGATTAGCGGGAACGCCACGCTTCCCATCACCTTCTGGATTCCCGAATTGAATCGACTCGTGACAGTCGGAATTCCTTGGGAATCTTGGTTGTCAATATTCATAACAGGGGCAGGATTCGCAGTGTTGCTGATGAGAATTTTCGATGAGATTTTTCTTTCAGAAAAAAGCACGATTAAAACACAGGTAACTAGTAGCACCATCAAGATTACTCGGGACATATTCATTTTTACTTTGGCTCTTTATGTTTTGGGGAATGCTGTTCATGAAGTCATCAAATTTGTTGGGTACATGTTGCCAAACATATCCATGGACTTCTCCAATCAAGCGTATGCGAACCTCTATTACTACATCTATTTCTATCACGAATATTTCGGTCACATAATGTTTTCTATCCCATTGATGATCTTGTTGACCATTTTCGCTTTCGCCTTTATATTCGAACCCCCTTCCCGCAAACTCAAATGGTATGAATGGCTCCTTTCATTCGCGGTGGGCATAGGATTCGGCGCCGTCTGGGTCGAAGGATGGGCCGAAGGGGAATGTCAATTAGTGAATGCCATATATGATATTGGGCTTCTCGTAGCAATTGGAATTGTGCTAAGGAGACAGAAAGTCTCTTTGCGAAGTCATCCGTTCGTTTGTGTGGTGGTTGTGGAAGCTATCACGTTCATAGTTGGTGTGATTGTCTGGGGATTGGTCTTTGGATTATTACCCTATTACCCATTTTTCAAGGAGCCGCCATGATATTTCTGGATTTGAATAAAATTCAAAGTTCTTGGACTTGTCTGACTTTCCTTAAGCCTCGCAGTGATTTGTGACCGAGCATTTCATGAACGGAACGTGAGGTTACAGCCGAAGTGAGAAGATGAAAGAATAAGTGACAATTGATCCATTAACTGTTACCATCATTTATTTCGGGATTGCCATAGTCACAGGCTACTCTGTCGTACGTATAATCCGCAAAATAAAAAACCCGTTCATACAAATCCTAGTTTTACTAATCTCTGCCGTTGCTCTCTGGTATTTCCTAGTGATTTGCCTGTTGCCGCAATTGGGTTTGTCGGCTTTGTAGGGACACAGTAAGGTACCTCATTGGCATGGCGTCATTCCTGTGGGTGGGTTGAAGCGTCCTGATTCCATGATAATTGCTGACCGAAGAGACTTTTACAAGTGAACCTTACAAATAGTAAACTGTTAAGCTCCTCAAGAAGAGGATTGGGGGGACTTAAGAAATGGAAGAAGGAGAAAAATGGTCAACATCAGCGAGAAGGAATTCAGGTGCCCCGTCAACAGAACAAGCCAAGACGCACATCGTGATCCATAGAAAGAAGAGCATACTAAGTTGCTTACTCGTCCATGCTTATGCTTCTTTCTTCAGGTTGAACCCGCATGATGGGCAGAACAAATGATCGAGCTCAACCTTAGCACCGCATTGTGGGCAGTACATGAACCCTTGTTTAGGTATTGCTCGAGTAGATATCTGCATTTCCTGTTGCGTCGCTAGCTTCTTCAGTCCGCCCCCATAGAAGATTAACGCTATGGGTAAGGTTACTAGGAGTACTATCCCTATGATCCACAGCACTTCTGCAGTTCCGAAGTCCGCTATGCGCGTCTTCGTCTTTAATCCTGAGAGCCCTAATATCATTGAAACATAGAGACCTATCCCAACAACACCAATCAATAGGTCAATCAAAATGAGATACGTGAACATGTAGTAGCTAGACGCGGGATTCGTTGCCAACGGAGACAATGCAGGTAAGACAAGCAAGTACATAATAGGTGAAATAGCTAACGACACAAGATATAACACCGCAGCCACCCTAAGCGAAGTCAAGTCGTAGTACTTGCCAATCTTGTATGTGGCGTAGTAGAAAAACAGAGTGATCGGAATCATGATAGCCTCTATAACTATTAACAGGATCATGAACGGGATGGAGCCTAGGAATGCTGTTAGGTTAGTCAATGGAGCCGATGGATTTGTGGCGCCAGGCAGCACTGAGAAGAGTATGACGAATACAAGCGACAATGCAAAAACTATTCCAACCAAACCCGCAATTCCCATAAAGTAGCTTACATTTGCAGCTCTCTTCAGCAATCTGGTGCCGAGACCTTTTTCTGGCAGCTCTTATCCCCTCCTGTAGATACGTATCGTAAACTCGCCCAAGAGCCACATTCTAAACTTGAAGGACTGGTAGTTAAAAACCTTTGCCAGCGCGCTCTCTTGTTCGGCATTTGTAGCGTGGTTTGCCTGGGGATGAGTTGAAATCCCGCAATTCCAGGACAATTGAACGTTGCCATAGAGTGGGTTGGTACGAGTTTACTCTTTCTAGCGCTTCATGTGGAGCCGCGAATAGATTTCTTTCGAGGCATTTACGGCGGGTAAGGCAGAGATAGCTGAATCGTCTGGATCAACTGGAAGCAGTGGGAATTATTTCTGCATCGGAAGGCAATCTAAGAGAATGCAGATTTTCGAGGGAGCAGAGTCAAGAATATTAGGACGAGTTATCTTCTTCCGACTGCAAATAATGCATCCTGTTACAAAACCGGAGAGGAACAAGAGTGTCATTCAGAGTTCTCGTCAGCGTGAATCGGCAACAACCTAGTGGTATGATGAGCAATTACCAATGGGCATACTTTATCGGGTCGTCTTTACTGATAATAGTGATCATTGTTGTTGCCACAATGGCCTTTGCGTTTCCACGAGAACCATCAAGAGGGACAATAACAGAAGAGACGGTGGGAAAAGCAGAGAAGGTGCAAGAAATACTAATCTGGCCCTACTGCAAAGCTAGAAATAGTCCTTCTGCAAAATTCTGTAGAAACTGTGGAGCAAGTCTGGAGAGTTGAATCAGCTCTCTCAAAGGGGAAGGCGTGTCCTTACATCAGAATAAGAATCAGGATAAAGATAAAAGTGGCCTTAGCTGGAGATAGGTACTACTAACTTAGACAAAGAGGGGAAGGAGAAGAGATATGAAAGGGAAGATTACAGATGTTTTGAAGACGATCGCATTGAGGTATCTCTATACAGACAACCTAGAAGAGAGAGATGCGATGATAGCAGAGCTTAAGGATTTTGTCTCGGTTTTAGAAAATGAAGATGATTTCAAAATGCGCTCTGATTACAAGGTTGCCAAGAATATTATCGAGACTTTGAGGTATGACAATAAGGATGTGACAGAGCAGGGAATCAAGAGGATCCTAGAAGAAAGATTCGAGCCAGAGTTAGTCGTGCAAATAATCGAGAAATTCAAAGCGGATAAGCTACTATAAATCTCTGCTAATCTGTTTGAATACGTTTTCCTAACATACGTTCTAGCATCGTGCTTTTTTTCGGGTTTGGTACCTACTCGTACGACTCTTGCTTCTGCCGTCTCTCTAATAGCCTATAGTGCAAATCCCAGAGAAGAGAAGTAAGTCAAAGAGATCAGAGTTCCTAAGATAGATCCATCGACGTTGATTTGGGCAGTCGGAGTGATTCCGTTGATCTTCCACATGGAGACCACAGCCCCCCCTCATAGTATGAACTTCTAGCTAAGAGGAGAAGGTTCGTCCTTGCCTCGAAAAAAGGAGCGGAGTAAAGCAAAGGCGAATCTAACATAGGGAGACGTCCTATTGACTCAGTTTTTTCCTGAGGGTGAGTTGAAGCGTTGCGATCCTAAGACAATTGAAGCTGCGAGCGAGTGAAAAAAGAGGACAATAAATGAAAGAAGAACAGATTAGCACGTAGAGATACGTGATGTCTTTGACTCATGCGCTAGCAGTTTTTTCAATTCCTCGGTCTTGTAGCCGCTGCTGACGCCCCAATAAAACGCGAACAGGCTAACAAGAACAACCAAAATCATATCCCATGGAAATGTGATGTAGTTCCCACCAAAGCTACCTAAAAACGAAAGGACGATCATGACGACTGAATAAACAACTATCCATATCCCCTGCCTCACATCTCTAATTGGATAAGACCCGCGGACCCTTCCGAAAACATAGAGAACCAAGCCGATTATCATCGCTATGAAAGCATAGCCAGTGTAAGGCCACGTGGTCCAATATACAATGATACCGGACATTACGAAGGCCACAGGAGCGAATAGCTTGGCGAAGGGAACCTTAAAAGACCGCTTCATATTCGGCGCTGTCCTTCTCAACGTCATCAGCGTCGTCGAACCTGCTAGCTGCGTAAAAACCATCGTCGCAGTCCCGATGGTCGCCAACGCACTCCAGTTCGGAAAGGCGAAGATAAAGAAAACACCCATTGCGAAACAAAACAATAGAGCGATCCTGGGAACGCCGTACTTTCCGTGAACTTCGCCAATTCTGCTAGAAACATGGCCGCCTTCAGTCAGAGCGAACAAGTCGCGACCCGATGAACCCGCATACACGAGGGTAGTTCCCAAAGGAGAAATGACCGCGTCGAAGAGCAAGACCGCAGCTAACGCAGATATTCCCAAAATGCTGAGTAATTCGTAGTAGGGAGCACTCGAATATGCTCCACTAAGCTTTAAGTCCGTCCAATCTCCCGGTGAGAGACCAGATGAATTCCATCTCAGACCTCCGATAAATGCGGTTTGAAGCAGTGAATAAAGAACTATTGTTGTGAGAACCGAGAGAATAACTGCACGAGGGACATCTTTTGACGGATTCCTTGATTCACCAGAATAATCCAACGCCCCCCTAAAACCCATATAAGCATAAACGATTCCTGCCGTGCCCACGGCTGAAAAAATAGGCAACACCCCATTCGGCGTGAACCCCCCAAACGCCGAAAAATTGGGTGGATAAAAGAAGAACAAAGCCACGATCACAGTCACTGAAGGTACGGTAATTTTCCACCAAGTTATACCAGTGTTAAACCTCGCGAAGAGCTTGACCCCATAGGAGTTCAACATAAAAGTCACGACTAACACAACTGTGCTAAGGAGATAACCTTGAAGAGTCAAGTTCCCGCTAGACATCAGCCCCGGGATATATGCTGAGGCATAGGATATTATTGCAACAGCTTCCACTGGAGGAACAATCACTGCTGATACAAAGTATGTCCAACCGAAATAAAACCCAGTGAAATATCCATGAGCGTACTGAGGTGCCCTCACAACAGCACCGGTAGCGGGAAGCATCCCACCTATCTCGGCCCATGTCAAAGCGATGAAGATAATGAATAGACCTCCTATAAGCCAAGACACGATGGAGGCAGGTCCAGCGGCGGCAGCGCCATAAACCGATCCGAAAAGCCACGCCGAACCAATCATGCCGCTCAGCGAAATGAAATACAGTTCACGAAAAGAAAGTACTTTACGAAACTGACCTTGTCGCCCGATCTTAGCAGAAGATGGGACGCGATGTTCAGAAGATTCCTCGGTTTTGCGGCCCATGACCATTCATCCTTGCCGAGTACACAATTCCAATCGTAAGTCAGCCGACTTTCCCTGTGACACCATCTAGACCCGTATATGAAAAGAGATAAAAGTATAACCATTGCTGAATTCTTCCTGAATTTTCTGTGAAACAAGTTGTATTGGCAAACAAAAAAAACAAGTGGAAGATAGTTACCTCAACAATCCACTCTTCCACCAGACAATTCAAGTATAAGCTTGACATTCATAGAAAAGAATATATGTAAACATAATAGGAACGAAATCTAAAGGAGAAGCAGGAAAAGGACTACATAATCGGATTTGAGGAAAACAATTATGGCATGGTGGCATTTCGGTTTACCATCCATTGTTCTGGATAGTCATCATAGTGACTTTGATAGTGCTGCTGGTGCTCGGAGCAATATTCCTCTCAGCGGGGTCTCGGCGTTGTCAAGGGAAAGAATGCCGACCTCGGTAACGTCTTCCTCACTAACCTCATAGAAGTAGTTCTCGCGTTGTTCCTGCCCCTTTCATCGGTTGGGTTCTCTACTGGTACATCATCAAGTTACGACATGAGACGGGCTGGGGCGACGCGATTGTCGCTTGGATTATCGCATGGCTCTAACCAATCATGCTCGTCTCAGTAATATTCTTGTTCTTCGTTTTGATTCCAGGGTTCATGTCAATATTCCCAATATATGACACTGATACCATCGATCGACATTGCCTTCCCGTTTTTTTCAGCCCGATGTGGTTTGACTTCGATTTGTTGTCAGTCTTTTCTGAAGGTAAGATGAAGTGTTGTGAACTGAAGACAATTGAGGTTGCCCACAGGGTTAACAAGTGCGAGTATGTATAAGTGTTAGAAATGGCATAGCTTTTTTTGTCTGTCGGGCATCTCGGGCTCAAGATATTTGGTTCCTTCTAGAAAGCTGATATTGAAGTGGCGGAAAAACGTGAGGGATGAAAAGATGAATGCAACATCCATTAAACAGTGGGTAAAGGAGGCGATTCTTAAAAGAGGATTTAACGGTGCATGTGGAGTGACAGGTTTCTCAGATGTGTACACCGATCTAATGTCCGTGCAACGAAAAGAAGCAGAGAGGATTTGCGGCAACAACATCAACGCCTTCTCAAGCAAAGGCTCAATCATTTCCATAGCCGTCTTCCACACAGAAAAAGCGGTAAAATCGATAAACATTATCAGAGATCGGAAAGTCGATTATGAGAAATGGAATTTCTACGCAGACGAATACAGCCTCGTAAACAATGTTCTAAACGATGTTTGTGCTCAACTTTCATCCGTGCTAGATGGCATTCCGCTCAAAGCCACATCTGAACTCGGGAGTAGAGTGCATTCAGTCGAAGAGTACTACCCCTACGCAAAGATCTCCCACAGAGTTGTTGCAGAGCATGCTGGACTAGGAACTAGAGGTAAGAATGAATTAATCGTCACGAAAAAAAACGGTTCGGCAGTAAGGCTCAATTCTTTCCTCACACCGAGAGAACTCAGCAGAGAAGACAAAGTAGTTGAAGACCTTTGCGGTGATTGCAGGGCATGTCTAGACAGTTGCCGAATTCTATTGAATAAAGAGAGACTGAAAAACTACAGGCAACAATGCATGGAGCGGATTAATGCGTTGAACCTCCGATATCCAGTTTGTGGCATCTGTGTAAAAGCCTGTTATGATAACGGGAATTGGAGGAAAAAGACGAAACAATAATGATAATCGGGCTAAGACTAATCGCATTCTCGTCAGGATGACTTTGCGTAGTTAAGCAGGAGCGATGCGAAGGACTTCTCAAAGTTCTTTATGTCCTTGACCATGAGGTACTCGTTGGGAGCGTGTATAAGTCCTCCATGTCCTAAACCCCCGTTAACCATTCTCATGTTGAAGGGTTCCCTGCAAAACAAGTAGAACGGTGCGGACGCAGGCATCATAGGGTTTATCACCGGCTTGTAACCGAATTCCTCCATCGTCTTGATTGCGGCTTGAACTAGTGGATCCTTGATTGATGTCTTGACCCATTCATAGCCTCCCAGAACACTCACCTTGACATCTTCGAATCCATGTTTCTTCAGATGCAATTTGATTTTATCGACAACTTCTGTGGTGGTCATGTTTGGCACTATTCGAACATCGATCTTAGCCATGACTTTCGACGGAGTTATCGTCTTTGTCCCAGGTCCAGTCCATCCACTTATTATGCCGTCGATATTGATAGGGCTTGGTTTGAAAATCAAGTTTCTTGCTACAGCCTTTGTGTTTCTTACATCACTTCTGTAGTTCTTGACGCCGTACATGCTTTGTGTAGCTGCAAGAACCATAGGTGCGCTCTTGTCTGTCAGTTCCAAGTCTTCTGTTGACGGGGGCTGCACATTATCATAGAACCCCTCAATGAGTACTTCGTCTTGCCCGCGCATAGAGTTGAGAGCCCAAAGAAGTCGCCACACTGGGTTTGGGATAATATTCGCCATACCTGAGTGAATATCCGAAGGATTGGTTTGACACTCAAGCTCCATGTAAACTATACCCTTGAATCCAAGGTTCAAGACTGGTGGAGCTCCAGGCATAACTTGGGTAGGAAGCCAGAAAGGTAGCGCCTCACAGCGCCCGAGTTCACTCGACTTCTTCTCCGCGAAATCTGGCAAATGGACACTCCCCTGCTCTTCCTCACCCTCCACCCCAAACACGAGATTGAACGGCAAGTCTCCAGTAACTTCATAGATCGACTTCAAAGCATTCAGCATG
This sequence comes from Promethearchaeati archaeon, assembly GCA_019058495.1. Classification (GTDB taxonomy): domain Archaea; phylum Asgardarchaeota; class Atabeyarchaeia; order Atabeyarchaeales; family Atabeyarchaeaceae; genus JAHPYV01. The sequence continues at coordinate 3,761 of JAHPYV010000074.1, read as the reverse complement.
CCTACAAAAGGTCCCTTCGAGTTCATGGCGCCCCTTGCGATCAGCTTTTCACCCACTATCTTCGCTTCAAAAGGCGGGGAGACCCATTCGTTAAGTGGCTCAGCTGGTTGCACGTCATACATTCCATAGATGAACACGGTTCTCTTGCTTTTCTTGGATTGGACATCGCCATACACAACAGGGTAGCCCCTTGTGCTAACGACTTCCGTCGAGCCGCCAACCATCGTCTCAATGTACTTCTGGGTCAGCTCAACGATTTCCTTCATACCTTCTCCGCTGGATGAGATACTTGGCTGCCTCAGATACTCTTGCATAACCTTCAAGTGATCTTGGAAATGTTCGTCGATATGATCGTGAATCTTCTTGACCACAGACAAGAAGGAATCGCCTCCTAATACTTCCTGGCTTCCTTGTACGTTATGTCAGCTGGCATATTTGAAGGTTGGCGCGTGCGTTGGTTCGGATCTGCTATAGTTGTTCTGGGAGGGTGAGTTAGAGCGTATTGGTCCTAATACGATTGATGCTGCCCACCAAAACAGTAGGTATAAATGCTCGCCCACGTTTGTCTGGTAGCTGCCTGAAGCTGCGACATCGAGCTCATTTCAGCGTCTTTCCAATAGGGCAAATGTCGGCACATATAATGCATTCCAATTAGCTGGTGTTTCTATTGCATGGATTTTTCTTGGACTGGTCTTTTGCTTTGTTTCATCCATTGAAACCGATAACTTTAAATAGAATGATTTGAGCAGTTAGTTGTACTGCAGTTGAGATTGTCTAGCATTTGGGAGGGGCCATAAGTATTGAAGAGCTACTATAGGGAAATTATCTGGGCTAGATGGTATTTTTGGATCATTTTTGCAGGGACAATTGTGTTCCTCTCGTCTCTTCTTGTCACTCAATCCGTTCTTGGTTTGGTAGCAGGATGGCCGCCGATGCTTACGTATACATTCCTCATTTTGATAGTATTCTTTGCTTTCATCACCTTGAACTTTGCAAGACTGAGTATAAACGTGGATTCTGAAGGTATTAGGGTTCGTTATGGAATAATAAGAGAGACGATTCCTTGGAATGAAGTCATATCTTCCGAACCTACAACGGGCAAGCTGAGAATGTACGGTGGCTTTGGAATAAGACTTGGAGTCGACAGATCGCTTGCTTTCACAACCTCGACCGGAACAGCCATAAGAATTGTGAAACGAAAGGGGCTACCATTTGTAGTCTCCACTAAGAATCCAGAGAAACTCTCAGAAATCATAAATGAAGTCTCCAAATCTGCGCACGATACGGAGTCATCGCATTCTTGAATCTCTCACGGAAAAAGGAGGAGAGAAAGGAAATCAGGCACAAGCACATGGTTGGTTCCTCTTTTGCTTTCTGCCCTCTTTAGACGATGAACAATCATGCTCTGGATCATGTGATTGTGCCGAGGCTGAAGAGAAATATCTTATATCGGCGTCTAGACTTGTTACCGTTTTTGGTGGTCACATTGGGAAGCAAGGAAAAAAAACGCGAGCAAGAAGTTGATACCCACGAGACTGAACGGAAAGAGGAGGAGACCGAAACGGAAGACATCTACGACGAGAAGGAAAGAGAGGCAATGCTAAAAGAAGATGAAATCACTGAGGCTGAGGAAGCCTTCATGGAAGGAGAAGAGAAGGCACTTGGCAAGGGCAAACCGACTCCACGGAAAAGGCATAGGGACTCGATCTCCGTTCAAATGGCAGAGCAGACATACAGGGAAGACTGAGGCCGACCCTTCCCCCTCATCTGAGGGCAAGACTGCTCAAGACATGATTTCTTCTCATGCAAACAAAGGTTGTCAAGATTCTCAATAAAACGATATGTCGCTAGTACTGATTGCAGAAAGTGGATTCCAGAGAATGCCCGAGGTCATGGAGGCCAAAGAATGAAGAAGAGAATGGCAGCACTAGGATTGTCTTTTTTGGTATTGTTGGTGCTCAGTTGTGTCTCGGGAGCTGGGCAACTACAAACGCCTGCTCCAACAATAGACCAACCATCGAATACTACTTACATTGTTGGTACAACTGGTCATAACATAACTTGGCATCCTGCCAGTCCGATACCTGACCATTATTCAATAGACGTAATTGAGATTGGAATGCCTGGTCCTCCTTTCCCCGTAGTACTAAGAGCAAACTGGACTGGTGGCTCAATAACTCAGAATGTAGATGGCTGGGAAATAGGAACATATCGTTACGCTTGTACCGTCTATGATACACAGGGCAGCAACGTCAGTTCAGAAGTCACAGTAACAGTCATCCAAGATTATTCGCCAATAATCATAGCGGTTGGAGTCGTATTGGCAGTAGTCGGCGTCATTGGCGTAATCGCCTATTTCAAGAAAACAAGACTCAGCTGAGACCTTCAGCTCTCAACAACCTTTTCTCCGAGGCGCCAGAGAGGAGCTGCATGTTCACCTCTCCGACCACGTGAGAACCATCCACTGGACACAACTGTCACCTCATCATACCATCAAAACCTATCCAAGTTCAGTCAAATGATCGTAGATAGGGCTCCTTCTGCGTTGTTTCTGGTCGGCGAATACTTAGTCTGGCAAGATACTAAAGGAAACAGCACCCAGTATTACCTTGCCAAGTATCTTCATTCCCAACGGGAGTGGAACTGCTACGTCGACACCTTTAGCATTGCTTCCCTCCCCTACGACAACATGAACAAAGGCCACTTTGTTTTGATAATCAACCGTCACATCATCGATCTTCGATTTCACTAGAAGTATATGGTTGAAGGTATGAGCTTCTATCTGATCGGAAGGAACCTCAGCATTGCAGTATGGGCACTTCTCTTCCATTTGTCCTGCCCTCTTTGGATCAAGTACTTGTGCATCCTATTCTAAAAGGAACATGTTCTGCCCTATAACGCATCCTAAGCCATGGTGGCTCTGCAATAGGCTCTCGCCGCTACCACTGCTTGATTTGCTCTTTGATCAAAATGGATGGCATTTGCGCTGCTTCGTTGATCTCACGGATGCAAGCGGCTTAAGAATCGTTCCCGAGGCTATAAGTTATAAAGGGTGCGGCACCTCCTTAACCTAAGGAGGAGGCGACCAAGATTTGAACGACAAATTCCACATGGTCGGCACAAAGATTCCTGAGTTTAGCCTCCCGAATTCAAGAGGCAAGACTGTTAGCATAAGAGATCTTGAGGGAAAGAAAAGAGTAGTCATAATCCTACTGAGAGGCATCAGATGACCATACTGCAGAGGACACCTCGCCGGACTCGCAAGTGGTTTCACTGGATTTGAAGAATTGGATACAACCTTGTACCCTATTACTGCAGACAAAGAGGAGAACGCCAAGAAGATGGAAGAAAAGTACGTGAAAGGAAGGTATCCAGTCTTCTTCGATGAGAGTAAGAAGGTTGCAGACATGCTGCACCAAGAGGTTATAATGCACAAGTTCGGAAGGATGCCTGCTCTGCTGGTAGTAGATAAGAAAGGAATCATACAGTACGCGCACTACGGCGACTCAATGAAAGATATTCCTAAGAACGTGGAAATATTCGAAGTACTCAGGAATTTGAAAGACTAGAGATTTGGTAGGAATAAGACCGAAAAGCAGTATGGGTTTTTATTCCTTAAGCTTAGCCATAGTCACCAAATTCTCACCTTTTCACTTTTTTAATTCGATTCAGCAACAGCTCAATCTTCTTCGCTTTTCTGCGATTTCACTCTACTTACGCACTGCTCCAAGTATACGCTTAGTTCCTTAATGAATCGTTCA
>JAHPYV010000073.1 GCA_019058495.1 Promethearchaeati archaeon | reverse complement strand
ATCAAAGCATTGGGAAAGGATAAGGCAGTCGTGGTGGGACACGATTGGGGTGGAGCAGTAGCATGGAATCTCGCAATGATGGCTCCCGAGTACGTGGAGAAACTGGTCATCCTAAATTGTCCACATCCATTCGCACTGATTGAAGCTTTTCTGTCGATGAAAGTTCGTCAACTCCAGAAAAGCTGGTATATATTCTTCTTCCAACAACCCGAAGTGCCTGAAAAGATACTAAGCCACAACAACTTCGAGTTTCTACGAGCGATGTTGTTGGGATCAGCAGTCAACAAGAAAGCCTTCACCACAGAAGACCTAAGAAAGTTCGTTGAGGCTTGGTCCAAGCCAGGAGCCTTGACAGCGAGTATTAACTACTACAGGGCGAACATGAACCCAGCGCAGATAATGCTAATGCCAAAAGACCAACGAGAAGCGATCACTAAGAACTTCCGCAAGGTAAAATGTCCAACCTTAGTGATCTGGGGAGAAAATGATGCTGCGCTGGACAAGTCTCTGACATCAGGAATGGACAAGTACGTAGATGGATCATACGAAATCAAGTACATTCAGGATTGTGGACACTGGGTACAACAAGAATCACCTGACCTAGTGAACGAATATCTGCTGGATTTCCTGAAAAACAAAAGCTGGCGCTAATAAACCCTCGGTAAGCTCTAACACCATTTCCTAAGCCTCGTGATTGTCGTTTTTTGGCTTGCGCAGGCTCCTCGAGTAAGCCAGCTTTGCATTCTTGCTGCTTTGCGGCATCCGCAAAGCAAAAGATAGGTTTAATATCTTTCCTCATGTCTACTAGTCTCCGAGACAGTTTCTACTGAAGATTATTGAGAAACTCGCAAAAGCTGAAAGGAAATTCAAAACAACTTGCTGTTTCATCACAGTAGCGAACTCGAAGCGGAAATGGGGAATCACGCTGGACGAAGAAAAGGAGGACTCCAGCGCATCAAACTACGCTCCATGACCCGTGAATTGGAGCTTTGGCACAACGCAAAATCAGTTCTGTAGCGTGCAGCTACTATGGGAAGTAGAGAGCTGGTCGAGCAGAATGGTTGAAGCAATCAATTTGATTTACGGCGCAGACAGATACGACGAAAGTCCCCAAGAGGAATCCATGCTTTACAAGCTCTTCACAAAGCTATTCATCGGCAGAGGGATTAAATTCTTTGATGCCGAACCTGACGAGGAGTTTCTCAGTATTTTCGGCGGGGCAAGAAACCTCCCGGTCGAAGAGCGCAGTAGGGTTTTGGAAGACTTCAAGAAAGAACTCATGCTTGAAAAGGAGTGCTTTGGAGAATATGGCAAAATGAATGAGATACTCATCCAGAGCGAAGATTTCGTAGAGAACATCAAAGTTCCATTCTTAATGTTTACCCTCTCTGACGACGAGGACATAAAGGATCCGTTCTACGCTTTCAATCTCGATCTTTTCGACGTTTTCTATGTCGGTGATGACCATTTCGTGGTGGTCCTCTACGCGAAGAATACATTAGGTAACCACATGGAGATTTACCTGAGGCTTGAAAGAGAAGAGGCATCAAGAGTGGTGAAAACACTTCTCAGAATCTTTGAAGAATACATGGGATGCGACGGTGCGGAACCGCCATGCCATTCAAGTAAGGATGGCTGCGTAGAAGAAATGTATACTCAGATAGCCCAGAGATTCGACGAAACTCAACTAAGACCCGCAAAAGAAGTAAGTGAAATAGGCCTTCGAAAGTTCAGTGATCCTGATATTTACCAACCCAGATTTGGCGCATAGTCAGAAAGCGCAAAATTGAATCACTTACCCTTTCCTGTTATTCACCCATCAGATGCCTGCGGAAGAAATCCACGATCTTTGTGTAGCAGGTCACTCGGTTCTTGAATTTCAGCACGTCATGTCCCTCATCCTCGAAGACGAGGTACTCTACTTCTAGCTTTCTTGCTCTTAGTTTCTCTAAGACTTTGTCAGTCTCGGCCTTCACGACCCTTGGGTCATTCCTTCCCTGTATTATCAGCATTGGACATGAGATATCATCAAAGTATGTCTTTGGAGAACGCTCCAACAGGAAGGCATTGTCTCTGTCCGGATGCCCTAGCACGAGGTAGAACTGGGTCTTCCATGTTTCAGGCAGACTGTTCATGAAGCCTATCAAGTCATAGGGACCAAACATGTCGCATCCAGCCTTCCATAAGTCCGGGTGACGAGAAACGAGTGTAAGGGTCATGTATCCTCCATATGATCTCCCGATTACTGCTCTTCTCGAGGAGTCGACTCGCGGATCTCCCTCCAGCATCTTCAAACCTTCGATTTGATCTAGTCTGTCTTTGCCTCCCCAATCGCGGTCAACCATCTTCATGTATTTCAAACCATACCCGGTACTGCCTCGCACGTTAGGCACAAACACGGCGAAACCATTGAGCGTTAGGTACTGAATGAGCGGCATTGAGAACCATGTGAAGTCAGGCCTCTCTTGGCTTTGCGGTCCACCATGCACATACAGTACCAACGGTCTCGGTCCTCCAAAGCCCAGATCCCTAGAAGGCAAGTACAGGCGCGCTGAGACTCGCAGACCATCAAAAGTTGTGTAACTGGCATCCTCACCTTCCGAGAGATGCTTCTGATCGATCCCAAGTATTCGCTCGTTTGACAGAACTTTCAACTGTTGCTCCCTTTTTTGAGAAGCGTCTGAGTTAAACAGGTAGAGTTGGGAGGGCGTCGTAGCCTTTGTGAACGAAAACACGTGTTCAGCGCGCGACTTCTGTTTCCTGTCACTTAACTCGAATTCATATCCTTGAAGAACGCCGTTCGACACGGGGGGCAAACCGCAGATCACATTTTTCGCTTCCATGTTTAGTGTTCTCCTCTTGTGAAGCTGTGCCTGGTATAACCATGAGCAGCCATCGATATTGTATTCTAAGAGGAATTCGTCTCCATCTATGTGGCGTGCCCCTACAAGTTCACCCTGCCCAGTGTGCTTCAAACCTGAGATTGGAACCTCAGTCGGACCACTTGAGTTCTCTAGCGAAAGGTGGGCGAGACCTCCTGCATCGCTAAAGAGAGTCGTCTTGATTACAATACCACTATCGTCATGCGTAAAACTCGCCGTATTAAAACCAGTCAATTTGACAGGCTGTGAAGACACGCGCTTTTCAATCGGAGTTCCGAACAAGAGCTGTCTCTCATTGCCATCGTTTCGCCAATGGAACAGTACGTCATCGAAAGCGGTGTATGAATCAGCTGTTATAACATGAGAATGATCCTTGTTTGCTGCCATGAAATTGTTTCCATATATGCTCTTCCCGAGGGATTTGACGGCCATCTTGTCTAGCTTTACTTGAAGGCATTCAACGTCGGGTGTCTTTCGGTCATCCCGGCGGAAATACGTAACGCTTTGCTTGACATCAACGTCCATGCACAGCATTTGCTCGCCCTGATGTTTGTCTCCGAATATGGGTTCGGGAATCCCACCGTCGAGTGGGACGAAGCAAGGCTGGTAGTTTTCATCGCCATTATGGTCGATCATTACTAGAATCTTCTGTAACTGAGGCAGAACATGGAAAAGGTAAGTTCCTTCGAGCAAGTGAGGGTTCTGGAGGGCAAGCCCAGCTGGCAACAACGGCTCAGGAATGCTTCCTCCCTTGTCCATAGCGTAGAGACTTATGACTCCACTCATATCGCTCAAAAAGTAAATTCGATCTCCACACAGCTGAGGTGACACCAGTCGACGAGCTGAAAGAAGTGATTCGATAGAAAAACGTTTTCTTTCAGTTTTTGACATTACAGCGCCACGCCTCTCAATAATTGATACAAAACGTCATTGGTCCAAATTGCTCTTAAGATTGACGCATCGTAAATCAGATGGTAGCACAGAGCATGATGACGAGATTCAAATCGTGCCAAAATTCGGATTGATGAAAAATAAAGACTGTGTAACGGGAGATGCGGGTACAACTTCCCCTTCGGGGCTAATCACTGGATCAGAAGCCATTAGCTAATTAGTCATTATTTTTCACAAATTCAAAGGGTATTTCCCATACTTGTGTGCTGCCTCAACCATCCACTTCAGGTTTTCAGGTCTTACTCCGGGGTGCATGTTGACAGGGGAGACAATCAACCCTCCTCCATGTCCTCCTTCCTTTATTGCTCTTTTCACTTCGTTTTCCACTTCTTCTTTTGTTCCTTTTGAGAGCACGTGAGCTATGTCTATGTTGCCTAGTAGGCAGAGTTTTTCTCCGACCTTCTTCTTAACGCGTTCCATGCTCACTCCTGCCGTGCCTTCAAGGCTGTGGAGTCCGTCAAAGCCAGCCGCTACAGCCATATCAAGAAATGGCTCAACGAATCCGTCAGTGTGCAACACCGAAACCCCATTTCTTGAATGAACCGCGTCAGTGATTCTTCTGTAACACGGCTGGAAGATCTGCTCGAATTGTTTCGGATTGATCATAGGATGTTGCTTATACGCGATGTCTCCTGACTCCACGTATATCTTTGCGCCGACATCGGCATAGGCGTTGTTAATTGCTATAGTAAAATCTGTGTAGACTTCCGCAACCTCCTTCACAAGCTTGGGGTCAAAATGCAAGGCCTTCGAGAATGGTACGAGCCCCATTCCTTGCCAAGTCGACTCGAAAACGCCTGCAAAATCATTGGTAACCATTGTCACGATCTCTTCGCCTTTCAGTTCCTTCAAAATGCTTTTGTAGAACTCCTTAGCTATTTTGAGGTAGTCCTTGGGATCAGGCTTAGGCCATTTTTCCCACTTCTCCCGGGATGTGATCTGACCAGCCTTGTAGAAGGGGAAGAAGTTGCCTTCGTTGTTCTGGACATCCCAGATTCTGCCAAAGATGTCAGTGAATTCATGTTCGCTTCTGAAGCTGAATGGTAAGATGCCTACTTGACACGCATCGAATCCGAGTTTACTTGCAGCCTTCATCATTCTGGCGAATACTGTGGACACGACGAGTGGTACGATCTTGTTTAGTTCTTCGATGTATGTCTTGGGGTAGGACTTCTTGAATTCCTCAACCATCTCAAAGTCGCTTTGAGGAGGCTTTCCTAGAATCTTGTCCACGTTATTCGCGTCGATGGCTAGGACGTGTGTGGGAACTACATCAGGTTCTTCTTTTCTCAACGCGGTCAGAATTCTCTCCTCTTTCTGCATTCTCTCCATACACCACCTATGGAGTAGGGGTAGAAATAAGCTGAGGATATCATATGAATGCTGCTAGTATAAGAAGACTTCTTGTCAAATGCCAATCTATCTAATAGATCTGGTCGCGATCAGCATCCTAGTCTTCGGGCAGTCCGCATACAAGCGAGCTCACGCATGAAAGGGGGAGATCAATTCGCTTAATGAGAAGCGTTGCCTTTCCCCTTCTTTCTTTCAAGGTACCTCATCATTCTGATTCTTCGAAATCTCCCGATTGCCAAGAACAAAAACAACACTGAGAGAAATGACCAGATAACCAGTTCAAATTCGGGGAAAATGTACGGACCGAACAATACAGATAAGAGAGTAGGTCCTGGATATCCCGTCAAGTACCATGAGTAGATTGCTGCTAAGGAGATGACAGCGAAAATGATACATGGAACCGCTAGGAATATGGCGATGCCCAGGACTCTCTCGTTCGAATGGACAGATGGTATGCTGATGTTCTCAACGTTTTGTTCGGGCCCTTCAACAGGGACTTTCTCCAGATCTGCAATTGTTATGGGCCTGGAGGGGATGTGACCTCCTTTCAGAGTTTCACGAAAGACCGGGCGGTACGCAGCATGTTCAGTCCCCGGCGGAGACTCAACGCGATTTGTTTTCCTGGGCATTTCGCGTTGCGCATGCTCTTTCCTTTCTCCTTCTTTTTTCTTTTTGTCTTCCATGATCAACAATCACGCGATACTTCGATCCACTATGCTAGGCCGCCGAAGCGCAAGCCCGAGCTTTCTGTTGCGAGATCCAAAGACGCTGAACTCATTTTAGCTTTTGAGGTTGAGTTTCATTTTCTCCTAGTTTTGAATATGTTTTCCCAGAACGGTTGAGAATACTCTTTGTCTGTTTGAGTGTCTGAGTCCTTGTCATCGCAACCATACTAGAGAGAGCAAATGCGGCAGCCCCAAATAAAATCATCTCAAGCGATATCGCAGTTTCAACAGTTGCTGTAGAAAACGGCGAGAATAAGGCCAAGGATATGACGCCGAGAACAACGCTCGCGCTACTCAAGCCTGCGACGATCAAGCTGGCAAGAATAGCCAATTTAGCAGACAGTACGGCCGAAGAAACCACTGCACCATTCTTGCTGGCAGTTCTCTTATGAATGGCTTCTCTGCCAACAAACTCTTCGACTGATGTCTCGGGAGGATTGAGAGGCTTCCAGAGCTTTGCAACAGGATGACCACAAGCGAAAGTGGCTGCCTGTTCGAAATATTCTTCCCATCCCTCGAAGAGCCTCCGCTCCCGCTTATTTCTCTGATCGGCCAAAGAGAAGCAACTCCATCCACTATAACATGGAACAAAGTAGATATATAAGGTAATCGATTACACTCAGTGTAATTCTTAACAAGAAAAGTCCGGTCTCTGGAACATAAAGCTCGCATTTCTCTTAGGGTGCTGCTCCGAAGCAGAATACGCAGAGTCCAAGCACGTTCATTTCCAGAAATCATTCGAGAAGCTTACGGACTTGGAATCGAGTTTCCAGCGTAGCATACCATACGAGAACAGAGAGTCAGTGGCTAGAAAGAACCGGTAATACACGGTTGTTCCTACCGTCATTCTCGTAAGATTAAGTGTGGCTAGTTAAACTCTGCTTTCTCTCTTGGAGGTACTTATGAGCCCTGATCTCGCGAAATCTTGAAACGGCATTGTATATGAACAAGGCCGAGAGAACCGCAAACACTATGAATAACAGGACGAAAGCCATTGGCGAAATAGGAAATACGTAGACACCCATGGCGCCAATCTCGTACAGAGATATCAATGAGAACACCGCTAGACCACCAGTAATGATCGCCGCGATCACACTGGCGTAGAGCGCTGGTTTATCGGTGTGTGTGGGTTTCCCAAGTTTGCTAGAGTATCTTTCCTGTTCCTTCTCTTGTTCTTTAAGACCATGAACATCAGGAGGGACCACTCTATCTACGCCTCCACTCATCTCCTGAGTTTCCCTTGCAAGCAATGGTGCTTTGTCGCCTGTCTTGTCAAGTTCGCTCAATCTGCGCAGTCGGTTCTTTTCAGTTTTCTTCTCATTCGCCTCAGTACTCTCCACATTCTCTTCTCTTGGCATTGCATATCACTCCTTTTCTGAACCCGAACTTGGCGTTGCCTCATTATAAACTAATCGGTGTTGAGACCTCTAGTTACATCGAAACGCCTCAAGTACGCGGATGCGCATTTGTCAGAGCATATTTGCAGAGACAGCTTTCAGTGAATAGCGTTACTGTTAAGAGCAACATCGCACACTAAGATACCTTGGAGATGATAGCATATGGGCAAAGGCAAGAAGATGGATCACTACATGGCGAAGGGCAAGAAGAAGAAGCAGGAGAAACCAGAGGAACATAAACAGGCTCCAACGACTCCCTAGAATCTTTTCAATCTCCTTTTCTTTTAACGGTCAAGGCTGATTTGGTGCAATGCAACTTTCTGAGATTCTCGGATGAAGGGACGAAGTTATGTCTTAATGCTTTTAAGTTTGAAAAATGCATCATAGCTGACATAAGACTTGGCTGCACAACGCGACCGGCATGATGACAATGAAGTTCTACCCAAGCGACCGTCGCCTACGGATGGCAACATTTAGCTTATTGTTGAGCGAGCTTGTCCGAAATCTAGGAATGAACTTCTACTCGCTCAGCATGCCATATTATCTGGCGTCGCCTATAATGGCGGGTGGCCTAGCGGATGAGGCCATATTGATAGGTATTGCTATAGGAGTTTTCGGGTTGGTGCAGGCTTCGACTCAGATACCGCTCGGTAGGCTATCGGACAGAATGGGGAGGCGACGTATTCTAATAATCTCGGGTTTCGTCTACGCTTCTGGAACTTTGATGGTTGGTTTGGCTCAAAACATCTATCAATTCATCCTATTTCGCGCAATACAGGCTACTGGTGCAGTGGTCTCCGTCATCCAGGCGTGCTTGGGTGACATCTTTCCGAGTGAAAGAAGAGGTACAGCCATGGCTTGGTTCTCAATAGTCTATATGGTAGGAACATTAGTCGGAATACCAGCAGGAGGAGTCGTGGCCGCCCTATTTGGTCTGACGTTGCCTTTCTACATCGCCTCGGCACTAGGATTCATAGCAGCTATTGTCTTAGTGGTCTTCCTAAGAGAAACTTTGCCTTCGAAATGCGTAAAGATTGGGGTTAACATAGCGGCTCAAATCAACGTTCCTAGACCGAGGGTAATGGAACCGTTAGAGCCCCAAGAGTATACTACTGATAATCATGGAGAGGTCAGCGCCATGAGCAAGGATCCTCGTGGTCCGAAGCAGTACAGAGCCAAGGGATTCTTGGAGACTTGCATAATCGCAATGACAACAAGCTTTACAATGGGATCCTTCTTTGCCTTCGCGCCTATCTTCCTGCAACAGCAGCTTGGTCTTAGCTTAGGGCAGGCACTGTCCTTTTTCATTCCAGGAATCATAATCTTTTTTGCGGGCGCTCTTGGCTCGGGTGTATGGTCTGACCGTCAAGGGAGAAGGAAACCCATAGTTATGGGGCTTATCGTAGCATTTCCCTGGTTTCTTGCCGTTCCATTCATTCCCAATTCTCTTATTCCGCCCGTGATCATAATTGGACTTCTTGGAGTGGCTATTGCCCAGACACCTCTCTCTGCATTAGTTCTAGACATTGTTCCAAAAGAAGTGAGAGGCAAAGCATCAGGTTTCTTCAACACTCTTACAATTCTGGGAAACTCAATAGGAGCTATTGCCACGGGGTTTATTGTTCAGTTTTACGAGCAAGGCATGATGTTCGCTTTCTCGGGATCTCTGCTGGCGATCAGCGTATTCATCGGACTGATTCTACTCCCCCGTGGACGACCACCAAGAAACAGTAACTGAAACCGAAGATGTTTGTGAAGTCCAGCCAGAAAGAAGTCTCCTTGAAGTTACGTTTAGCATCTCATGTTTGGCTCGAGGTTTTGGGGTTCCAGCGTACCATTAGTATCCATGGTAAACTCATCTCTTCGCTTCATGAAACGGTCCTCGAGACCTGAGAACTTCATGATTGGTCTGAAGACACCCTTGCCGTGTTTCATCCGGTAGTATGGGTAAGCAAGTAGTGATGCCACAGCAATGAATGGGTTCAGTTGTGGTTTCCATCTGTTGAAATTGAAACGCCAGCAGGTTGAGAGGACTTCCCATTGAAGGTCAGTTAGCTTTCTCAGCGACATGTGCTTGTGATTTCTTAACATAGATTCTTCCTCAGACGTGAACAATATTGGCGCGTACAAGACTCTATTACTCCTGAGTTTGTAAAGCAATTCGAGGGTTTGGTTAGTATCTTCTTCTTGTTCCCCGGGCAGACCTATTACCAGTGTTGCCAGTGGAGCTATGCCATTATCGTCTAGCGTTCCAACCGCTTGGGTGACGACGTCATGCCACTGTTCAGGTTGGTAAGGCAGCATCTTCCCCCGCATGTACTTTCTCATCAAACGTACACTTCCAGTTTCCAGTCCCATCTCAAAGGACGCCATACGACCTTTGTTCCAGCGCCATAGTCCCTTTTCTACGAGTGTAGGTGCTATCATCTCTATGAGCTTAGGGTCGCAGGCAACAGGAGCAAAAGACGCATGTGGGAACTGTATAAACTCCACTCCAGGAACCTTAGCTACGCTTTCAACCAGTTTGACTAGCGCTTCTCTGTTCGGGTAGAAGTGTTCCTTCTTCTTGTAGAGGAATACATCGTCAGTTTGAAGGAAGATGGCGCGGGTTCCGTTCTTCGCATTCAGCTTTACTTCATTCAGGATGTGTTCCAATGGGAACGAGGTTAAGCGGCGCATTGTAGGTGAGCAAAAGGCACAGTTCCTACCACAGCCGCGCGTTATCTCAGCCGCGCCATAGAGAGCGGGGGTGATTATGCTGGGAATATCTTCTAGATTCGAGGGCTCTGCTGTAATGACCTTACTTAGCATTTCGCCATTGAATGCTTTTCTGAAGATCTTGGCAACTGTTCTCTCAGCTTGTCCGATTACGATAGTGTCTATTCCGAGTATGTCCTGCATGCACATGTCCAATATCTGCCACGCCCCCGACCCCCCTACAATGATCCTTGGTTTATACTTCATGAGAGCGGGGTGGGAGACCAGTTTTTCAAATTCTATCCGGTTCAGTGATTTTCCACCGAAACCGAGTATACTGGTGTAGGTTCTGCTGACAAACGCGCCGCCAAGTGGATCCATCGTCGATATCCCAACTATCCTAGTTCTTGGACCCACAAACATCCTGAGCCTGCGCGGATGCGCTGCGACGACATTCTCTTTGCCAAACTCGTTCACGAGCAGTGCTTCCACTTTTCTTAGACCATATGGCGCAAACTTAACCGTCCCATCCTTGTTACATGGGTGAACAGGGTACAGAATTCTCTTTAGAAAACGCTGCGGGATATACCTGAGCGGGAAACTTCCAGTGAATGACGCAACGAGATTAAGATTGAAGTCGCTCATTTCCATCTCGGATGCCGTCAACACAATGGGTACGCCGCCGTTTTCAGCAGCTGACGTGCCATTTTCGTTGTTCCTGTAGTGCAATAAACCCATAATCTTCACACCATGAAATCCGATAACATCTGGGTTTATTTTCAAGTTGCTTCGAGTGGAATAACAGTTGAACCCTAACCCCCTGATGCCTTCAACTGTTCGCCCCAAAGCAGTTCTCCAATAGTCGCAATAGATAACATTCGCCGTGATTGGGACAATAGAGTAAAGATGGAAATAAAAATCTTTTCACATGCCCGAATTAGGTATTTAAGCTTGCTATTGACGATTTATGAACTTCGCAAGCTGCGTTCGTAGTAGAACTAAGTCCCAATCTCAACACGAGCAGCAAGTAAATCAGATCCCGGGAAGGATTTCCGCTCCACGAAAAATCAGCACGATCAAGCCCAAAGGAAAAGGGTGCACAGGGTCTGCGTTCAAGTTCCACATTCTCTTAGTCAGTTTTCCGATTACGACGCCATAATAGCGCCAACAACCCCGTGAGATCTACTGCCCCAAGGACAACCAAAACCAAACCAACATAGAAAAATGCTTTAATCTGCCTTATCCCACCGTATCCCACCATGACAGTTGCACTAACAGCATATTGACCGATATTTGCGATTCTGAAAGTATAGTTTCCTTCAGCACTTACACTTACTATGGAATACACGTTGAACAATATCGTGCGATCGGGCATACGAAATGGCGAGCCAGATGATGATCCGTCAACCACCTTAGCATAGATCAGATCACCGGTGGGACCATAAACCGTGTAGTTAATGCCGAGGTTGCTAGATCCAGGATATGAAACGCCAACATAGAGGTACAGTTCCTCTCTGAATGTTAATTCGCTCTTCGGCGTAGGTATCTCCATATAGAATCCGTCATCTTTGTTGATGAAGCATTCGGGGGGCGAGTTGATGTATTTGATTGTGTCTCTGTACTCAACCGTTCCACTTGCAGGTATGGAGGCATTATGATAACTCCAACCCGTAGGAGTCGGGTTTGGACCTTCCGGAGTCCAGTAGCTTACTAGAATGGCCCCAGTACCCAGAAGTACTGGAATCGCGACTATCAATACAACCACTAAGACACTAACTGACTCTTTCCCCGCTCCCAAAGGGCTCTCCCTCTCATCTATTTCAGGCGAAACGCCTTCTCATATGCCTATCGTCATACCAAAACCAAAGACAGTCTTTCAGCTTCCTCCATTCGAAATAAAATTAACGTATACGATCACGCATCAGTCCATCTTGATTTCTCACTGCAATTCCTCGTGCCTGACTTCGAGTTATTCAACAGTAACGCTGTTTTTCTTAGTTATAGTATGTGATTCTCGGTCATAATTTGCTCGCGCTAGCTCGTAGATAGTACTTCAAGCAATTGGTGAAATGATTGAAGACCGACTTCTAAGAGGGCCCTGTTGATCGAATTCTCTTGTTATGTTCAATTGCTACTATTCCGAGACCTGCAAGACTTACTGTACCAGCTATTCCAAGGATAATTGCTGCCGCTCCCGCATAAAAGTACGGTTTGCTCCAAGAGCTGACAGCGAATCCAAGGGAGATAGTTACACTGAACTGAGACTGTCCAACGTTATTCACTGTGAGAAGATAAGTTCCATTGCTGTGCGCTTCCAGAAGATAGTAAGCCGACCCTAGTAGAGTCGCGTTATCGATTCTCTCCCTATCGATCAAATCGCCCTTCGGCCCATAGACCGTCCAGTTAATTGATCCCATGCTTTGCAGGAAAATGAAACCAATGAACACGTACCACCTTTGCCCGTGGGCAAGATCATTCTCCATTGGCGCAATATTCATTAGGAGTTCATCTTTGCCAAAGACGAAAACTGGATCTCCAGGGGTTGTGTCATAGGCGAAGCCTATGCTCTTATTAATCGTTGTTCC
>JAHPYV010000072.1 GCA_019058495.1 Promethearchaeati archaeon | reverse complement strand
AAAATGATACTGCAGAAATTAGGTAAGCTTACGCAGTAGGGGCTCACCGCTTCCGACTCCAAGAAGCTTCATCCTGGAGGTTGTGGCTGGAGGCTACGAGGAAAGGATTATTGACCAGATTGAAGTTTACTCCAGCAAGGTTGGGTATATGGGGATCAGAAGTGTGATAGTTGTTTTCTTGGATGCCCACTGCCTCCATAGAGTGAAGGAGGAGATCGCACGCAGGGAGATAAGTCTCGGTAGCGGAGGGTTTCTAATCATGCTTCGTTCCAAGAGTGAGAAGCTTCAGTTCAGGTCGCTACTTCTGCATGGAAGTGCAGTATCATATCATAGGAATAATGATGCGATCAAGAGGGACTGAGTGTCGAGTCCGCTGGGCTTGACTATTGGCGGAGACGTTCCAAGTAGCTCTTGTAGTCGAGCATTGCCCTTATCGATTGAGCTGCAGTTTGAGGATCTTCAAAAACCGGTATGCCTCCTTCTCCTCTAAGGTACTGGAGAACTTTGCTGTCCTGGTTGGCCTGTATTGTCAATCCTATTATTGGTTTTCCGTATCTATGTTTGAGTTCCGCTAGCAGCTTCGCTTCATCTAGCTCTCTCTTGGTTCCCATCTGCGTTATGATCGTATCGGCTAAGACACCAGTAAAAGCTTCAAGCAACCCGACACCTATGACTATCACGCCATCAATGCAGCGTTGTTTCAAAAGGGTTTCAGCACACGTTGAGAGTATACCTTCGCCGAACGCGCCATCACTAGTGTCTACGGGATTCGCGTGGCTCCAGTATTTTGGGAGTATCTTGTTTAGTGCTTCAACTTCCACAGTATTGAGTGGTGGAACTTTGAGATTGAGTCGGTCAGCGTGATCCATGAACTGCACTCCGACACCTCCACCGAACGTCACTATGCCTAGATTAGGTCCTGTCGGGATGGGTAAGGTTGAGAAGGCTGTCGCTAGGTCAAACATTCTGGCGACACTGTCAGCACGTATCGCACCGGTAGCCTTCAACGCTGCGGAGACAACCTTGTCAGAACCAGCTAGCGCTCCAACGTGAGAAGCTACGACTCTTTGGCTTATCTCTCCTGTTCCGGCCTTCATTACAAGGACGGGTTTTCTCTTGGATGCCTCTTGCACTGCTCTCATGAATTTCCGACCATTTCTCAGGCCTTCAAAGTAGCTCATTATAACCTTCGTTTTGGAGTCGTTTCCGTAGTACTCAATCATGTCAGAAATGTCTAGGTCTGCCGAGTCACCCACATTAACGAACTTGCTCAATCCTCTCCTTCTACGATGCGTCAATCCATGGATGATGACACCGGGGCTACCTCCTTGGGATACGAAGGCTATGTCGCCCGGAAGAGGCCTTATGGGACCAAGCAGCGCTGAGAAGCTGGACGTGGCACTATATACACCGTTGCAGTTGGGTCCAGTGAAGCGTAACCTGCCTTTCCTAGCTATTCGCATGACCTCATGCTCCAAGTTGCAACCTGATTCATCAACCTCGCTAAACCCTGCAGAGATAATTACTGCTGTCTTCACATTCTCGGAAACACAGTCCTCCATTGTCTCTGGCACATATTTGGCTGGAAGCGTGAAAACGGCGCAATCAATAGCTTCCTTGATTTTGCTCACTTTGGCAACCGTCTCAAGACCCACTATTCTGGCGATTGCGCTTGGATTCACGGGGTAGACTTTGCCTCCAAATCCGCCATCGACAATGTTTCTTAGCACGAATCCACTCACGCTAATAGGATCCCTTGACGCGCCGATGCAGGCTACAACTTTCGGGTTGAATAGTGGTTCGAGTTCATTTGATATGGTCAACTTGGTTGCTCACTTCCGTTTCCTATTTCGCCAGAGCTTAATTAGGTGAATACGCAAGGTATAAAAACATTCTGCGAAGGCCGCTGCTTAGGACAGATTTGCATGTTATCCAATAGTCAAAGCAATTTGGCGAATCGCATTGCTCGGTATGCTCTTGGTCTTCCACCTTTCCACAGCCGTCTTCAGTATTGTTTGTTTAAGAGTTGAGAAGTATTCGCGTTTTCCATGCGCGATTCCAACGTAATAAAAAAAGAAAGGATTGGGATAACCGAATACTGCTGCGTAATGACCTTCTTCCCTTACTCTGGTTTGACCCACCGGTTTCCTTAGAACTTGACTTTGTCTATTCCTTTCAACTTCAATATTTCTCTGACATCCTTTGGAGTTGCGATGTCAAAGTCAAGATCGTGGGCTATCTTCACGATTTTCTCAACGAGTTCCCCGTTACCTTTAGCGAGTTCGCGGTGTCTTATGTAAATGTTGTCCTCAAGTCCAACTCTTACGTGCCCGCCCATGGCCATGGCAGCAGCTCCAAGATAGAACTCACCGGGGTATCCTATTCCTATAACTGACCATGTATATTCTACATTATGACCCAGCATTAGTGAAGCTTGGCGTGCGATCCTGTCAGTTTCAGTCTGGAGATGCACTAACTCGTAGACCGTTGCAGCAGTTCCTCCAAGCACTCCCAAGACGTACTGGATGTGCAAAGGGAATTCGACCCAACCGAAACGCAGCATAGCAGCGGTATTCCACAGACCATTAGTACCATAGAGTTCCAGCTCGGGCTTGACTTTGTGTTCTCTCATTGCTTTGGCGAACACATCAAGATCTTTAAATGTGTTCCTGAAAACCATGTCTTTGCTGGATTCCATCATCGGTTTCTCCCAAGTGGTCTTCCACTCTTTTATCCTCTCGGCAAGTGGGAATACGGAGAAATTCATCGATTCAATATCAAAGCTGCACATCTCAGGTTCGAACTCGGGCACCACCGCGATTCTCTGCTCGGGAGTCATTCCCATGCCGCCGCCGGTGGTTGTGCAAACCACTAGGTCATCACACTTCTGCTTGATTTTGGTCAGAGTTTCTTTCCAAACCTTGAGATCAGCTGACGGCAAGCCTGTTTTAGGATCTCTGACATGCACGTGAACTACTGAAGCGCCGGCCTTGTAAGCTGCCTTAGCTTCGTCGGAGATCTGGTCGGGCGTAATTGGCAAATAAGGAGTCTGGCTGGGCACAGTAGCGCTTCCAGTCAAGGCACAGGTTATTATTACTTTGCGCGGAGGTCTCTTCGGAGCTGCTTCTGCTGGTTTGGCAGACGTAGTTGCCTTTCTTGCAGACATCTTCCTGTCATTCCTCCTCCTTCATGGTTTGAATTATTGGTACAGTATTCTACGTGATCATGCAGATAAAACACTATGTTTTCGTCACTTGACTTGTTCTCATTTTCCAATATTGATGTAAATGAATTTCGCTGGCATCAAGCATCGCGAGGTGCCATGCAACAACCAACTCCATATTCTAGTCTGTGAACTTCTTATGAGCTTCTCATCGTGTTGGCCTCATGCTTTCCTTTTATAGGCCTTGACGAAAAAAGATGAGTTATCTTCTGACTTCACCAAGTCAACAACAAGGAAATTGCTGTCATGAAGCAACTCTCGCACTTTTTCGGGAGTGGGAAAGCCCGCCACTGGCTCCTTAAAGAATTCAGCCAATTCGGGAGTCGGTTCAACCGCTGCATACATGCCATCTTCTTTCAATACGCGATTGAACTCCTTAAATGCTCTCCTAATGTCTTCAAAGTCGTGAAGTGAACCATAGGTGGCTACAACATCAAAGTAATCACTTGGACAGGGAAGGTCTTCAGCGCAACCTTTGACTATCTTTATCATTCGTAGCTTCCCTGCCTTTCTTATTTCAGACTTGGCGCGCTCTATCTGTTTTTCGTCTGGTTCGACTGAATAAACTCTCCCCGAGACCAGCCGAGCCAAGAATATGGCGCTGAAGCCTCTGCCAGTGCCAACATCAAGAACGTGCTTCCCAATCCAGCCATCTGGACGTGAAAAGATGTTTGACACCTTGAGTTTGCAAAATCCTCTTAGTCTCCTCGTGATTGCAGATTTTGGCACTCCTCCAGCCAAACCGGCACCCTCCTAAATGAGATAACCATATAACCCACGGACTATTAGACTGATAGATGAGTGTCCTGCTTCAGTATCGGCCCTCACTTTAGTAGACCTCCTCCGACAGTCCATCTTGTGGCACGTTCGCAAGACAAGTGCTTCTCTAAGCTTACCTTCTTGCTCAAGATTGCTACAGTATTCTGTTCGACCTCAGCCAGTTGAACTCTTCGTTTCAGATCCTTTCTGTTCTTCTTTGAACTCTCTGTAGATTTCACGTTGGATCAAGTAGCGCAGTATTTCAGATGTGCCCCCTCCTATGGGCATGAGCCTTGCGTCTCTAGCAAATTGCTCAACATTATACTCTTTTGTGTACCCAATTCCTCCAAGTATCTGAAGAGCGTTGTAAGTCACGCTATTTGCTGTCTCTACGGCAAAGAGTTTCGCCATCGAAGCTTCTTTGGTGGCACTCCTCCCTTTATCAATCATCCGAGCTGCTCTCAACATCAGCAACCTCGCTGCGTCTATCGCCACACCCATGTCCGCCACCTTGAAGCTCACTCCCTCGAACCTGCTGATGGTTTGGTCGAACTGTACCCTCTCAGTGGAGTACTTGACCGCTGCCTCGAAAGGAGTTCGAGCGCAGCCTATCGCCTGACCGGCTATCATTGTCCGTTCTATATCGAGTTCGTCCATGACTACGAGGAAACCTCCGTGCTCCGGGCCAACGATATTCTCTTTGGGTACTTTAACATCCTCAAATCTGAGGTGGGCTGCCTTGGATCCTCGGTTGCCCATTAGATCGTAGTCCTTGGTGTGCTTGAATCCTGGCATAGTCTTCTCGACTAAGAATGCGGTCATGCCTTGATGCGCATGAACCTTTGGATTAGTTATCGCAAAAACGAGCATGTAGTCTGCTTCTCCACCATTAGTTATGAATCGCTTTTCTCCGTTAAGCACATAGTAGTCCCCTTCTTTCTTGGCGCTGGTCTTCATTCCAGCTACATCTGATCCCACATTAGGTTCAGTTATACATATGCAACCTATTTTTTCTCCTCGCGCTATTTGCGGAAGAATCCTCGCTTTCTGTTGCTTTGAGCCAAACCTCGCCATTGGCCAGGTAAAGAGGACTGACGAGGCTCCAACACACATACCTATAGCTGGGCTTAATGCACCCATTTCTTCAGCGAAAAGCGAAGCTATCACTGCACCTTGGTTAGATCCGCCGTACTCCTTAGGTATCAAGCAACCCAAGTTTCCCGTAGGTCTAAGAATCTTGAAGACCTCCCGTGGGTACCGATCCGTTTTCTCAATTTCCTCGGCGACACCAGTGAGCTCCCTCTTAATGAAGTCCCTCGTTTCAACTTGATACTTTGCTTCCTCATCATTCAGAAAGACGTTACTCACGTATACCACCTTAGAGAAATCTTGA
Source organism: Promethearchaeati archaeon (assembly GCA_019058495.1). Taxonomy (GTDB): domain Archaea; phylum Asgardarchaeota; class Atabeyarchaeia; order Atabeyarchaeales; family Atabeyarchaeaceae; genus JAHPYV01. The sequence continues at coordinate 7,275 of JAHPYV010000072.1, read as the reverse complement.
TCTTTCTATCGCAAGTCTGCTCCTTATAACGTCATCGCTTTCTGGCTTTGAAAAACAGGTGCACTTCAGGAGGTGCGAATAGAAGAAAAAGAATTGAGAGACTCAATCCCGAGTCCCTTTCAGAAACCCTAACATGCCTTTCTCTGTGCTTATCCGGGATCTGGTTTTCCCCTTATCAAAGCATATCGTTTTTACTCTTGTTGCTTTGTTCCCAAGCCTATCCAGCTGCTCCTTTCCCCATCTTCCGCTTGGCAACTTCGCCACGATAATTCTTCGCATCGGTGACAACTTTCACATTCATGGCATGGAAATCTAATAGATGACCGAAAATCAGGTGGTCATTGTGACTCTTCGACTGGCAAAGTGTTATCAAGTTGCTTTGTTGCAACTCTTTGGTCTTGTCAATGTGAAACGGAACTATATGATGAACTTCAAGATGATCCTTTGAACCGCATGCCACACAGGAACCATGTGTTTTCAGGAACGCCTTCCTCACCTCACCCCACTGGGGGCTTCGCTTATTTCCGAAAGCTCGCTTTCTTCGACGGTACCAATCAAAAACCATGACTTCTCAATCCTCCTACAATGAATTGGAGTCAAGTTTCAACCACCCTTCTAAAATAGTTTTCTAACAAACGAAGTACTCAGTTGTCCGAGAAAATGATAAGCATCTGCATCGAAGCACTTTCAATCCAAGTCATTATACAAGTACAGGACTGCATTATTCTACGTACTCCTGGCAAGACTAGAAAACGGGGGAGACGGAAGGGGAGCATGTCTGACTAAGATGCCAAATTCATGCGGTCATGTCTAGGCTCAAACTGTGCCCGCTGTCTTTAGTCTCAATGCATATTCGCGAATTACTTCCTCTTGTTCAGGTGATTCGACGGATCGAGGTCGCGATCTCCTAACTTCTTTAATAGCGCTGTCAGCGTCAAAGCCTTTTCTGACCAAGTATGACGCTAACATGGAACCTGTTCTACCCCAACCCATTCTGCAACAGACAACTACGGCCTTGCTTTGTTTTTCCATGTTCTCAACAAAATCGATGAACCTGTCAATCTGCTCTTGGGTCGGCGGCATGAATGAGGGAACTTTCAGTTGGAGATACTCGAATCCCATGCTTCTCATGAGTTTTTCGTCAACTGGCCATTCTACTAGACAGACTATTGCGCGGATGCCAAGGTTCCTCAGTTCAGAGAGAGTCTCACTTGAATCAGATAACGCTGCACCCGCTATCTTACCTTCAACGAGCCAACTGAAATTTCGAAGATCCATGAGCGAACAGCACATTCCTACATTCAGATGCAAACCAGAGGAATATCTGGGAGCTCAATGAGACGAGACCTTTCTTTATTCTTTTTCCCATAATGAAATCAGTGGTAATCGCGTAGCCAATAGAGGCAAACCGTTATCAGTCTGCGACTCTACCTTCAAAGAATGTGTCTCTCAAACTAATGCCCTCACCCGCCACCAAAAGGGATTGCCACGCAGTGGACACAGCGCACTCGAAACAATGCTAGCTATCGTTATATATAGGGAGATAGGGTTCTGAGTTACGTAGTCGGTAGATAGACATTCGTAGCTCTGGGGTTTCACCATCCTCACCTCCCTCGCGATTTCATCGGGAGCCTCATAGGACTTCACCCCCGTCTGGGTGCGAACCCCCCTCGAGAACCTCACAGCCACGCAGAAGCTTAGCGCAGCTCACTATCAGAGAAAAAAGAGTTTGCACACACATACGTGTGAAGACTCTCCATCTCAAATGCACAACCAAGCTACCCGCCAAGTGGTTCCATCCCCAAGGAAAGACCCTCCATCCTTAGTCTAGTTGCACCATTGTGTTGACGTGGCTTATGGTTTTCGTAGCTCCTCCTTCCACTGCGAAATCAACTGTAGCCTCTGCAGAATCTTTCTCGTTCTCCGCGTTTGTTATGGCGCCAGCCGCACACCCCTCATGAACATGTTGAAGCTGGCTCCCCGCTGTCGCTCTCGTTGGAGACCGCACCTCCAGCAAGTAATCACTAATGCATTCCTTGGTACCCTGTTCATGGTTCCGCAGCGTGGGCAGCACTTGGTTGTTCCCGGCGCTGGAACCGTTCCCGCTCCGACGCCCTTGTAACCCACTATTCTCGCTAGGCGCTTCCAGTTCACCGTGGATACGTCTCTGTTCCTCCTTGTGCTTCTTGAGTACATTCCTCGTTTCTCCGTGTCTTAGACGAGAGAGTTGTACAAACCCTTGCAGATCTTGCTGACGACGCGGAACCAGAAGGCAGCTTCTACATCTTGCACTTGATGGCAGTCGTTGATGCCGGCGTGACCTTCAAAGAACTTGAAGAAGATCTAGACGAGATACTTGCACCCATCAAGAAGAATGCTTTGAACATAAAGTAGGATGGGAAAATCGTTGTCGGTTCACATACATATAGAAGATGACTGGCGCTTTCAGAGGTCGGCATACCATGCGTTCGCATAATTGATTAGACGAAAGTAGTGTCAATCACACTGACGAAAGGAGACGTGCGTAGAAAAAGAAAAAACGGGAATGCGCAAGATGCTGGCTTGCGCTCGCCTACTTCTTGACGTAGACTGTCAGTCCGTACGATTCCAGAAGCCCTACCACACTCGGTCTACTCAGCGCCTTAAGCAGAGTGTAACCTATTACTGCAACGGCAATCAAAGTGCTGATCGTAATGCTGGCGACCATAGATGTCCAAATCGGCAGCGTAAGTCCAAAGATGTCTGGCGGTGGGAAGAAAAGCCACAGGTACCCTCCCACGATTAGTCCGATGGGAAGAGAACCAATAACGCACGCAAAGAAGGGTCGCTTTCTCAGCAGCAGAATTGTTGTTGCAGCGATAAGGTTCGCGATCGGACCAAAGACTACATCGAGTATCCCTAACATAAAGAAAGCGTTGGCGACAAAGCATCCGACAGTGACACCGGCTACCACAGACCAACCGAGCAATGCGGCGAGAGGTATGAGGCAATCTGCGACTCGTAGTTGCACTGGTCCAAAGGAAATGGGACCTAAGACTATAACAAGTGCCGCGTATAGGCTTCCAAAAATCGCACTTAGGGTTAACTCTTTGATGTTCACTCTCTTTTGCCTCCCTTGTCCGGGGTTTATTAGGCGGAACGGATGGGGAGGACCCACTCACCCGCCTACGACTATACTTTGTGACTCCTTCGCCTAATATACTCTACCAAGCTGCAGCGACCTTCTTTCAATGAATCTAATGAAAGGCGGTTCAGATGAGTGAAGGAAGCAAAACTTGATTGACATTCACTAAGGATCTTGAGGCGTCTCTTTTTGAATTTACAGAAGTCTGGAAATTGGGTTGGAAAGCTTGGCGCTCGTCTCCTAGCGCACAACTCAACTACCTTAGCCTAAAAGGAACAGGCTACGTTGCTATTAGAGTCCCCTTTGTTGACGAGAAATTCGAGAATAAAGCGGTGAAGATGGGCAAGAAAATGGACATGTTCCATCAAGGACATTGAGCAGGAAGTCCTGGCAAAGCTAAGAAAATACGACAAAGACGAGGAAGACGTGAAAAGTGCTCTTTCAAGCATTTCGATTTTCAATAAAATTGCTGGCGACAGATCCGATCTTGATGACTTTCATAGGAGAACACTTGAGGATCGACCTTGGAAAGAATGTGCCTGCCAGATCTGCAAGAATGTTGGCATCGAGGTTGTGATATTTCGGGGAAACGATCGTAACTGCCGGGGAGGTTTTCACAATACGTACGTCTTCTACGAAGTTTTGAAGAATCCTGAGCTCTGGAACCGGTTTAACGCTGTCTGTCTTTGTGTCCAAGCCATCCACTCAGTTCACACTCTACGGCTGCAGTCAGCGAGTCCCATGATACCCATACATCGTATCAGAGGTAGATCTCTCCCACAATCTTATGAACCTCCTCCCTCTGTCGGTTATTGCGTATGAGAATCTCTCTGGTTTCACGACGGATCCTCTTCCCGGGAGTTTCTTTATTAGAAGGGTCTCCTCTAGCTCGCGAAGATGCTGGTATACAACTGGGATCTTGATTTCCGTCTTGTAGTTTGACTTCAATTCTTTCCATATCCCGTATCCATGAAGACTCTTCGCCAAGAGTATCTCAAGTATCTGCATCTTAGTTGGTCCTAATTTTGTTATGAATTTCCTTGGCTCGACTTGAGGAACTAAGCCGTCTATCTTCTGCTTTTCGCTGACAAGTTTTGTCGCAGTAGTAGGATCCTTAAGACCCGCGCCGGTTATTACACATACAACTTCATCTGTGCGTTCAACAACCCCGTTTGCAATGAGTTCTCGAAGACCAGCAACCGTGGTAGCGGCGGACGGTTCAGCAAATATACCCTCGTACTTCGCTAGCAGATGAATAGATTCTAGGATCTTGGCATCAGGAACAGCCATGGATAGACCTTTAGATTCGTTGAGCGCCTTAAGTACGCTCTTTAGGAATGGAGGGTCTGGTATTGCTACCTCTTTTGCGATCGTTCTTCCTTCTGGGTGACTTTTCCCTTGGTTAAATGCCTCAACTATGGGGGCGCAAAGGGTCGCTTGAACCCCGATTATACGAGTAATAGGTGGTGGAGTTAAACCAACCCTCGCAAGTTCCTTAAGACTTTTCCAAGTAGCGCAGAGATTCCCGCCGCTACCTACAGGTACGATCAGAAAGTTAGGAGTCGTCCAATCTAGTTGCTGACAAATTTCAAATCCAATCGTTTTCTCACCCTCTACAAGGTAAGGATCAGACGGGCTAACGCCGTAGCTTCCTTTGAAAGCTCGTGATTGAAGTCTCGCTTGCTCAACGTCGTCTGAGAGCACAACCTCTGCTCCGTAAGCTATCAACTGATATAGTTTGCCTAGATCCACTTCCCTGGGTACAAAGACAGTGCATTTCATTCCTCCCTTGGCTGCATATGCGGAGAGTGAAACGGCGAGATTCCCTACGGAAGCACAATACAGTGAATCGAGTCTGGCCTGAGTTGCCATGCTTGCTACGACAGTGGCCCCGCGGTCATTGAAAGAACCTGTGGGGTTAATGGTCTCATTCTTGATGTAAAGGTCCTTCAAACCTAGGATCTCTGCAAGTCTTCTACATTTGTGTAGATATGTTTCTCCTTCTCCAAGTGATATGATGTTCTCAGGACTATTTAGCGGCAACAATTCACAGTATTTCCATATTCCAGGTGCGCGTGAACTAATAATCTGATGAGAGATCCTGTCTCTGATTGCCTCATAGTCGTAGGTCACTGTCAGAACGTCACCGCACTTTGGGCAAATCTCACTTGGTGGCACAGTTATCTGGAATGAAGAACCGCATCTATCGCAAGTAAGCTGCGTTTCCATCAGCCCCAGAAAGATTGTTTGCTGTTCGCCTGTATATAGGCTGTAACCTATATTAAGGGACAGTCTTATATAGCTCCCTACTTCCCACTTGAAGTTGTAGTATGTTCGTTTGCTATGGTTTTCATGGCTAATGTCCCTTGGCGAAGGAGGACGCGATAGTAGAATGAACAGCGAAAAGGGTACTATTCTCAGCTCCCCAGCTAAATTAGTATCTTTTACGGCTATCATGGCCGCGGCTACGGCGTCAACTACCTTTGTTTTTCAAGTCTACGTGCCCGCCACGAGAGGATACTTCAACTTCGGGGAGTCTATGGTCTATATTTCAGCCCTTCTTTTTGGACCCATAGTCGGCGCTTTTTCCGGTGGTGTCGGATCCATGCTGGCAGATGTGCTCTCAGGCTACTACCAATATGCCCCTGGCACCTTAGTGATCAAAGGAATTGAGGGGCTTATCGTCGGTTCGCTGGCACAGCGGGCCAGAATTACGAATTCTAAAAGTAGAGGAAGGAAGCCATCTACACTGGCATCGGTACTCATAGTAGTTTCATGCACTGCGATCGGCATCTTCCTGGCGCTAATGGGCATTTCAGGTGTCACGTTCACGTTCTTGGACAGTGAATTCATCATGGGACCTGTTACATGGTTGATTATTTCATCCCTCGCTGCTCTTCTAGTAGCGTACGTGATTTATCGCTCTGGAGTTGGAGGACTCATCTTGACTCTGTCAATGCTAGCGGGAGGAGCAGCTATGGTAATCGGGTATTTCTTGTATGAGCTACCGATGGTTGGCATTGCCGCGATAGTTGAGGTTCCTGTCAACATCATGCAGTGCGTGAGTGGTATCATCATTGCCCTCCCTGTCTTTCGCAGAGTCAGGCAAGCAGTAGCAATTTGAAGGCGAAAGCAGCTAACGTCAAAGGATCCTGGTACAGCCAATTTCCTGACCTCGCTGTCGTATGACACCTTGTGGGCGTACATTCAGGAAGTAACGAGGCATTTGGTGAATATGGGTGCCGATTGCAAAGAGCGCCCTTCATCCCAATTTCGTTAGCGAGTTTCTCTTCTTATCTTGAGGAGTCTCTTGCTGCTCGGTTTTTCTATTCAAGATAACGTCACCAAGGTGGCTCTCAAACTCCTTTGACCTAATCTCCGTAGTCTGTCTGTATCGCAAGGGACGGTCTTCCCATTGAGTTTCAATGCCAAATGCAGTCTTGGCAAAGCTAATGCCCTTGATGGCGTCGGTCAGAGCATCTTTTTCATCGGAGCTATAAAGCTTAATAGGGTCTCCAATGGCAATCGTGTTTGGGGGAACAAAGTACCCGCTTGGAACTACTGTTTTGGCGTGAACTAGTGCACCAACTGCTACGGCCGCTCCAGAATGAACAGTTGCCTCATGCAAAACGGTTGCACCTGTTGCTATATACGAGCAGGGTTCTATTGTGCAGCCTAAGAGCGTGGCGTGCGGTCCGACGAAAACATGGTCGCCTATCGCCACAGGATGCTCGATGTCTCCTGATGCGGTTGCCCTGAGAACAGCATTCTCGCAGACTATTGTGCATTCACCGATTTCAATTCTCGAGCCTTCAGAATCTAAGATTGCTCCATACATTATACGTGAACGAGGACCTACGTGGATCCTCCCCACGAGAACGGCAGTGGGCGCTATGAAAGTAGAGGAGTCCACCACGGGCTTTAAGCCTCGGTTTTGGATTAGCGTGTCAATCCACCCTCAGAGGATATTCACTCAGGTCAAGGGCGTTCCTGTTTAGCGACCTTATGGATAGAAAGGTTGGCAAGAACACTTCCTGAACCTTTTTTCCTTTGCTTTCACCCCTTCTTCTCACGTATCCGCGTCTCCAGAGCTTCAACCCTCAGACGCACCGCTTCCTTGATGAACTCGCTTCTAGAAGTATACCCTAGCT
>JAHPYV010000071.1 GCA_019058495.1 Promethearchaeati archaeon | reverse complement strand
TTCTTGTTGAAAACGAATAATATCCCGAAGACGAGCCCTAGAAATCCGAAAGTACCGTGGGGCACTTCTAATGCTAGGATCGCAGTTGGAATCAACGCTAGTCCAATAGAGAGATATGCAATCAATGATGGAATCATCACCAAGATGACTCCCACGAGGTTGAGGACGATCGCTGTTGCCATCATACGTTCATGCGTCTGGAATCCTTCTTTTGTTCCTCTCTTTGCAAAGGTTACGGATACTAAGAGTATTATGAGGACGACTATCTGCAGCACCAAATTCAGAGTAGATGCAAGTGGCGCGGACATGGATGCCTTTTATCAACCACCCTCTATTTAAGATCATTTACCTTGAAAAACTGAGCGACTGACACGAGAACACGCACAAAAAGAGTCAGACTTCTCACGGCTATCAAAACTTATATAGGAAAGCAAAATGACGATAGCAGTAGGCTCAGAGGTTTCATGGGGATCGAAGATGAGTCCGTCCAAGAGATTCGCTGTGAAGGATGCTCTGACGGAAGATGAACTTGAGGCGGGTTTCAGGAATGTCACGAGGGATGGCATATGTTCTCAATCCATGGTCTCTCTGACGCAAGGAGCATTCTTGGTTGGCTTTGCGCTTAAGCTCGGAGCCACAAATGTAGTGATCGGACTCCTTTCAGCAATAATCCCTCTGGCGCAACTTATTCAGATTCCTTCCATCTACTTGGTGCAGAGATATCGAGTTAGACGCAAGATTGGCGTGTTCGCGTCTACTTCCTCGAGAACCTTTCTCTTGTTCATGGCTCTCATTCCATTGCTGTTTTCTCCTCAACTTGGGCTAATCTTTCTTTTATTGGCGCTGGTGCTGAACACTAGCATTGGTGCGGTTTCGACATGCAGCTGGAATTCATGGATGCATGACCTCATACCTGCGGACCGTCTGGGATCCGTGTTCTCTTGGAGGATGACATTGGCTACCGCCGTTAGCATTCCGATTTTTGTGATCTCAGGATTCTTCATTGACTTCAGCAAGAATCTATTTCCTGATTTTGAGTTGTATGGCTACTCAATCCTTTTCTTCCTTGGGTTTGTTGCGGGCATCATTGGCATCGTTTTTCTGTCACGAATACCTGAGCCTCGTATGGAGCCCACTGAAACAAGGCAAGGATTCCTCAGGCAGATCTTGGAACCTTTCAGTGACCTGAATTTCAGGAAGCTCCTTGTATTCTTAGGGGTATGGAACTTCGCCGTCAATCTCGCCTCTCCTTTCTTCACTGTCTACATGCTTACCGTACTTCGCCTTCAGATGTCTGCTGTCATCATGTTCATGACCTTGAGCTTACTGATGAACATCGCGTTTCTGCGGCTTTGGGGTCGTTTCTCAGATCGTTTCAGCAATAAATCTGTGCTCGGCGTTTGTGGTCCATTATTCATATTGTGTATCTTCCTCTGGACGTTCACATCGATTCCTGGTTGGGGCGCGTTGACTGTGCCCCTGCTGGTGACGATCCATCTATTTTTGGGCATTTCAACAGCAGGTATAGCCTTGGCTTCAGGGAATATCGGGCTGAAGCTGGCTCCAAGAGGACAAGCGACTGCCTATCTGGCTGCAAATGGTTTTACTAGCTCACTGGCTGCTGGGTTCGCGCCGGTTCTGGGAGGGTTCTTGGCTGACTCCCTCGCTGGAACCGGGCTTTCCTGGACCATAAGGTGGACGACGCCTACTGGAGAACTCACCTTTCAGACACTTAATTTCCGGCAATGGGAGTTCGTATTCATCTTCGCGGTGCTCATCGGAATCTATTCTATACACAGATTAGCCATGGTGCAGGAGCATGGAGAAGTCAAAGAGGAGATTGTTGTCAGGGAACTAATGTCGGAAGTGAAGAGGGGGTTGAGGAGTGTCTCGAGTGCCGTTGGTCTCCAGAGAATGGTAGAGTTTCAGTACTCGATGCTAAGCCGCTTGAAACCGAGTGAGCTTGCAAAACATCTGAAAAGAAAGAAAGGCGAATCCTCGGAAGAACCTGACGGAAAAGTAGAGAAGTCATCTGAAGGTAGCTGAGAACAGGAGTGGAGCCTTATTACTTGAGATCGTCGCGGAGGAGTCCAAGATGAGTAGGTCAAGAGGCTGGTTTCCTGTCAAAGAGACTCTAACTGAAGAAGAAGTTCAAGCTGGTCTCAAGAGTACTCTTAGAGATGGATTGTTTTCTCAGACGATGGTGACGTTGACGCAAGGCGCCTTCCTAGTTGGGTTTGCATTATCCCTTGGAGCTCCGAATGCCGTGATCGGACTTCTGACTGCTATCATCCCGCTCGCGCAGCTTCTTCAAATTCCCTCTATTTATGTTGTAGAGAAATACCGGAACAGGCGGGCGATCACCGTCTACACATCCATTGCTGGGAGGGCTATGTGGCTTGTTGTGAGCTTTATACCATTTCTATTCGCTCCCCAAATAGGATTGCTGTTCCTAGTGTTAGCAATTCTTCTAAACTCAAGTATCAATGCTATAGCATCGTGCAGCCGAAACTCTTGGTGGAGGGATCTTATTCCACAAGACCAATTAGGGGCATTCTTCTCCAAGAGGATTAAGCTCGCCTCGATGGTGAGCATACCTCTTGTGGTTTTCGCGGGATTCTACGTTGATTCCCTGAAAAACCTATACCCAGGGTCCCAGTCGTCTGGCTATTCAATCCTCTTCTTTATGGGATTTGTAACAGGAATGATTAGCATATACTTCATAGCCAAGTCACCAGAACCCCAAATGGCGCAAGCGCAAGAGGACCTGAAGATCCGAAAGCTGATTATTGAGCCCTTCCGGGACAAGAATTTCAGGAAACTAATCGTTTTCTTGGGCGTGTGGAGCTTTGCCATCAATCTTGCCGCGCCCTTCTTCATCGTCTACATGCTTACAGTGTTAGGTATGGAAATGTCAGGAGTCATCCTTCTCATGGTGTTAAGTCAGGCAATGAACATAACGTTTCTGCAGCTCTGGGGAAGATTTTCTGATCGTTATAGCAACAAGTCAGTGCTTGCAGTCTCTGGCCCTATGTACATTGTGTGCATCTTCCTCTGGATCTTTACAGCCATGTATGGTTGGTACATTTTGACTGTACCATTGCTGGTGATTATACATATCTTCACCGGCATTTCAACAGCAGGCATCTCTATAGGTTCACAGAACATCGGGCTCAAACTTTCGCCGAGGGGAAAGGCGACATCCTACCTGGCGGCGAGTGGTTTCGCTACCTCACTTGCTGCTGGTTTTGCTCCGATCCTAGGCGGATTGTTGGCTGACTCCTTGAAGGGAAATCAGATTTCTTGGACAATCAGGTTGGTAAATCCAGGAGGAGAAATTTCATTTCCAACGTTGGTTCTCCAGCAGTGGGATTTCGTATTCCTGCTCGCAGTCTTAATTGGGTTGTACTCGATCCACCGTTTGACAATGATAGAGGAGGTTGGAGATGTTGAGAGAGACGTCATCGTGAATGAACTAGTATCAGAGGTAAAGAAGGGGCTGAGGAGCTTCTCTAGTGTTGAGGGATTCCAGAGAATGGCTCAGTTTCCGTATTCAATCCTCAGATCGTCATACCATATTGTTAAGACTCCTTACCGCGTTGTTAAGCCTGTAGTTGAGATGTTCGAAAAGAAGAAGAAGGGAGAAGAACATTCTGAGGAGAGCCCGTCTGACGCTCAGTCCAGCGAGCCTTCTAAGTCAAGTGACTCTAGTTCCGACGGGTCTTAGAGTTTCCTCCGCCTTGAAGCCTGATATCAACAATTCAATGGCACTGGAGTCGAAAAGATGTCATACATCTTCTCTGAAGTCCTTGTCCATCCCAAAGTTTTCTGAAGTTCCTTGCTAGGTGAGTCTGATAGTGATAACGAGGACGACGCAAAGACACTTCGCGATGATGATCCAGTGCAAATACGAATGCTTCAGGAGTAACCTTGCCTCAGGAGGAAGAATTGCACTCGGGTCTGCTTTGAACAGAATCCATAGTTCCATAGGAGCCGTTTGCACTGATTATCTGCTGAGGTACGCTATTATCTGTTAGCTTCTTTTGTCGGCGCACCTCGTTGAGCAGGGCTCTTCCCTCGAACTCTGCCTCTTGCCAATGAAGCAAATATACCGATGAAGCATAACGCTGCAAACGTGACGAATAACAACTTCATGCTTTCTATGAGTAGTGCAGGGTAGCTCGGACCATTTGGCAAGACTGTCCCTATGATCAAGGCGAAAAACATGATTGCTATTCCAAGGCTTAGTGACTGACCCACCAACCTCATTGTTCCCAATGTCGCTGAAGCTACTCCGTAATACTTTCTTTTAACAGAACTCATGACTGCATTTGTGTTAGGGGACGAGAAGAATGCGAACCCTAAACCAAGGAACATAAGGCTTGCAATGATGTACGACAGATCAGTATTTGCTCCCACGAACGAGAGCAGGTAGAGTCCACAGGCAGTGACCGCCATTCCAGCTGATGAGACTATTCGCGGCTCAATTCTGTCTGAGATCCACCCAGCCAAAGGCGAAAAGACTGCCATCATGACAGGTTGAGATACTAGAATCAAACCAGCGTATTCAGGACTGAAACCCCTCACAGGTGCCTCCAGATAGAGGCTCATGAGGAGACTTACTGCAAAGGTCGCGCTATAGTTTATCAATGCCGCAAGATTCGAGAAAGCAAATACGACATTGTGCCTGAAAAAACTCATGTCAAGGACAGGAAACTTGGTCCTAGATTCTTGGATGATGAATACCAAGAGCGCAATGCCGCCAGCCCCCATCAGCCCGAGAGCCAAGGGCGATGGTAACAGTGTGAAACCGAATATCACGCCGAGAAGCGCAAAGAGATAGACTACTGAGCCGATAGAGTCCAACTTCTCTCCCTTCACTCCAATCCACTCCCCCTTCAATAATGAGAAGAGAGCAACCATTATTATCAAATCGAGGACTATGATGAAAACAAATATACTCCTCCAACCAAAATTCTGTGCTAGAATACCTCCGAAGAATGGTCCTACGGACAATCCAATGTAAGTTGAGGCTGTGCTTATCCCGAGGACTTTACCTCTCTGGGCGAAAGGATATACCACGATAAGTATTGCTATGCTCGTGCCGAATATCATTGCATCTCCAAATCCCTGTAGGAAGCGGAACGAGATTAGCAAGGGTGCAGAGATCGACGCGGCACAGAGGAGGGAAGCAATCGTATCAATCAGTATACCATACTTGAAAATGCGCTTTCTTCCATGAATATCGGCGATTTTTCCAAGAGGGACTAGGAACATTGCAGCGGCCAGCAAGTAAGCCGTGGCGACCCAGCTTAGGGTGACCGTATCGATACTGAACTCGTACTGAATTAAGGGTGCCGCAACATTGATTGAAGACCCCATAAACGGCGTAAGAAAGGAACTCATCGAAGCGATCAGCAGAGCTGACCTTCTGATTCTTGCTGGGTACTCCACTTTCATCTGACTCATCGTCATCAACCCAGTTGACTAGAGCTAACTTGCGGACACTAGTTGCGAAGAATGTCCCTCTTCATCTAAGACGGCACCGGCCTTCGTTGCCTTAGGTGTCTGTTTCTGAAAGAGAGTGCTATAATATAAGCCTATGGCTTAGTCTCTGGTTACAACGTCACTGAACACCCCGTCCACTGGGATGCAATACTTTGTCTTTTCTTGACTCAAGTCTTCCTAGTGCCCTTTGCGCCAGCTTCTCCGAATATTCTTCCCAATGATCTTCCTCTCGTTCCTTTCTCTTCCAGATTCTGAAGCGACAAGTTTCGGCTCCCGCTGGGATTATCCACTTAAACTCCAAGTCAAAGTTCGGACCTATTTTCTCGTGAAGGTAGTTCAGCATGCCTCCGACGAGGTACCGTTGAACTCTGCAGTCAAAAGGTTTGTACATATCTTGGTGGGGGCGTGCAACATCAGTGAGTTCTGGTGCCACATTTCCCGTATCAGCATAACCTGAAGCTATCACAGTGGTACGTGGGACGACTCAGATCGATTTCAAGCCACCTTACCACTGAGGGTAGATTGCAACGGCCATATGGAGTGTTTAAATATCCACTCACATAACAAAGTTCTTGGGAACTCTGAGGCGAAACCAAGGACGGTGGCTCGAGCAACCCTTGATTATTCTCCGCGCATACCGGACGGAACTGGATCCCAACAGCGATCAGCGTGCCTCACTTCTGAAACATGCTGGCGCAGCTAGGTACGCCTACAACTGGGGGCTATCAAGGAGGATAGAAGGGTACAAGAATTCTTGCAAGTCCTTAGACGCCATGGCCCTGCACAGGGAACTGAATCGGCTGAAGAAGACCACGTTACATTGGATGTATGAGGTGTCGAAGTGTGCACCACAGGAAGCGCTACGCGACCTTGACCGAGCGTTCAAGAACTTCTTCGAGGGTAGAAACAGGTTTCCGCATTTCAGGAATAAGAAGCGCGGAGTAGGTAGCTTCCGCTTAACTGGTTGCATCACGGTTCACCGAGACCGCATACAGTTGCCGCGCATCGGCCTCATCAAACTCAAAGAGAAGAAGTACCTTCCTACCACTGGAGTCCACATACTGTCAGCCTCAGTCTCCGAGCGAGCGGGACATTGGTTTGTAAGCCTCCAAGTCAAAGAGGAGGTCCAGGTTCCAGTTAATCGTGGACCAGTCGTCGGCGTAGATGTTGGCATATTGCGCTTGGCGACGGTGAGCGATGGAACCGTCATCGAGAACCCGAAGGCCTTTAGAAGGTACGACCGGAAACTCAGGCGCGTCCAGCGAAGCTTATCACGCAAGCGGAAGGACAGCAGAAACCGTGGGAGGATAAGGATGCAGCTTGCAAGGTGTCACTACAGGATCTCATGTATTCGCTGGGATGCGCTGCATAAGGCTACGACGATGCTGGCGAAAACCAAGTCGGTCATCGCCATTGAAGACCTCGCAGTAAGGAATATGATGGGGAACCATATACTCGCCCAGTCGCTGGCAGACGCATCCTTCAGCGAGTTCCAGAGGATGCTGGAGTACAAAGCCAAGTGGTATGGAAGCGTCGTCGTGAGGACAGACAGGTTCTTCCCATCCACCAAGCGTTGCTCCAACTGTGGGGCAGTTAGGGCCAATGTGAAGCTCTCCGAGAGATGGTTCAAATGCGATGCTTGTGGTTCCGAGAAGGATCGTGACCTTAATGCTGCTAAGAACCTAGAGCACGTCGCCGCCAGTTGGGCGGAGACGTTAAACGCCTGCGAGAGGCCGGAGGTTCATGCCAGAGGGCAGGTGCTCGCCAATGAAGCAGGAACCGACAATGGATATTTGGGATGATGTCCTAAATGACCATAAAACGGACAACGGCACCAGAGGATGTCGAATAGTGCTTCATTCTTGCTTATGATCTTTGGTTTTTCGATTGATGTCCAAGTGACGGTGTTGATTTGTGTTGATGCAAAACTGACTTTCTCTATGTCTGATGTGCCTTCGGGGAAGTGTGCATGCTCAAACATCTGCTTGGCGGCATCATACCCGATTTTCCTAAGAGCTTCGGAAACTACCTCCTGACCTTTCGATCCAAAGCTCCTTTCCACATCCTCCATTAATTGGGGCGTGGTCATAGCCATGTAGGTTCCGTTCTGACCCAGCGTTGGCTTCTGCAACTGCTGGGCCTTCTCTCCTCGCTAATGGTCATGGGAGAGCTTTCGCCTTGAACGGTTGAAGTGGGCACATCTCTCTGTAGCAAGTTCTTCACCGCCACGACATCTCGGTCTTCCTCTAACCCACAATTCACACACTTCGCTACTCTATACCCTCTTAGGCTTAGCTTATCCCCGCATGTTGGGCATAGGCGTGAAGTGTAACTTGCATCAACGTAAACCACGCTCACAGCCGTAACCTTCGCCTTATACTCGATGATACTCTGCAACCTTCTGAAGCTCCACCTGTGCAGCCTGCCGTTCATCTCCCTACGGTAAGCTATTCTGTTTCTAATGTTCCTCAGCTTCTCGAGAACTATCTGCGATACATGTTCTTCTTTCGCTTTCTTGACTATAGCGTTCGCGGCTCGGTGGTAGACGGCTTCGACTCTTCTTGCCTCCCTTCCACAGTACTTCGACATGATTGGTTTCTCATTGAGTCTGGATGCCGACTGCAGCCTTCTGCGCTTGAGGAAGTAACCCGTCCTCATCGCCTTCTCCTTAGTTATGAGCTTATTGACTTCCTTCTCCGTGCCAAAGGTTACATTGTTCTCGTTGATGTCCACCGCTAAACGACTACCGTTCGGGTCAGCAACTTCCACATCCCCTGAAAACACAGCTTTGAGATAGAGACTACCATGCTCCTCTCCTTTGACTAGCCAAGCCTCGCCGGCCCTCATATCCCTGAACTTTTCGTGGTAGGTTCCGTGCAGGAGCTTCCCGAGTACTCTTCTACCGTTCTCCGTAGCTACAGAAGCCTCCCACCTTTCGAGGTCCAAGGAAAGAAGGTGGTCATCGAGCATCACCACGTTTCTCCTGAAGAAGGGCTTATCGCCCCTAGCCTTGCCTCTTCTCTTCAGCTTCCTGAAGCTTCTATAGATGGATGAAGCCATCTGGCATGCGGTGTAGATGTAGTGTGAGGGAAGCTCAGGGTGCTTGCTTCTCAGCTCGTGGTACTTCTCACCCTTGAGTCTCTTGAACGCTGTTATGCTCCTAGTCGAAGAGTAGTCTAAGAGCTCGTTAACAAGCTCTTTGAACTTGGCGAACAGATCATCCAGCCCGGTGGCGCCCCTTGTGTCATGAACCTTGAAGACACCGGTAAGCCTAACTGTCAACGAAGTCACACTTGCTCACCTCGACCTTTTTTGGTTTCTTGAGCTCCTGGCGCAGCGCGTCTCCATCGGTTGAATGGAGGTTGCGTTAGTTATTAAACTCCACACTAATGGTAAGCAGCTCATCAGACATAGATAAGGAGCGTTGAGAGGTCAAAGCCGGATCTGATCTCGACTTCTTTTCTGAACCTGTCGACTACGTTCGAGTACGGGATGTTGAATTTTGTGTCTCTCCAGTTTCTTTCGTTGCGTGTGCCTTTCGAGAGTATTCCATCTGTGATCATAGACAACACTCCAGCATACCATGGACGTATATGTTCTGAGCACTGGTATTTACTATTTATTCGTAGCGGCTCCATTTGAGCTGGAAAACACAAGGCATAAATAATGCTGTTAAGCAAATATGAAGCCAACTCGTTTAGATAGTTTTATTTGACTCGGACAAAATGAGGGGGTAAATGATAACATGGAATACTGCTCGAAATGCGGAGCTCAAATACCTGAGGGGAGCAGATTCTGCCCCAAATGCGGAAAGCCAGTAGAGTATACGGAACGAGTGTATGAGCCCGAGGTTCAGGAATCGGTTCGAACCGCTCCACGGACTCCCGCAGGTCGTCAGCCGACGGAAACCGCGGGCGGTGCACTCGCCGTTGGAGTCCTCAGCCTATTTTTCATCTTCTTCTTCCTCCCTGTCGGATGCATTCTAGGGATTGTGGCATTAGCAATGGGTTCCGCCGCTTCAAATAGAGGAGCTTCAGGTGCTGGAGCTGCAATGGCTCTTGGTTTAGTATCGATCATACTTGGTATCTTGCTTCTTGTGTTCGCGTTCTTCGTCTTGAGTTCGTTTTATTACCTATTTTAGGCAATGCAATGTTGCAGGACATGGATCTGGGGTTCTAGGAGGGCGACTACTGCAGTCGTTCACCTAGTTCTCACGCGAATTTGGTGACAGGCTCAATGGAGTATGACGGAGACTTCAGCAAAGTGAGGGGCAGGATTCGAAGGATTATTCGAGAATCTTTGCAGGCGAACTGGAGGTCTAGAGAAGCGTGAAGAACATAGATTCCAGTTCGTTGAAAATTAGAGCTAATGTCTCTAATGATATGGCTGCAGAATAGTGTCTCGGGATTAGACACGAGAAAGCGCTCAATTTATGATATTTCTATGCGATCTCCGCAACAAAAAGGCGTCTCCGTCTCGAAAAATGGAAACGATTTAAGAGTCTTTTCTACCATAAGAAAATATCAGTTGAAGATGCGCTCGCGTTGCTGGTCATCCTGTCCAGTTCTGCTTCAACTGACAGACATTGGTGACATAAGCTTGGGGGGGGGCACTCATGACTTTGCCCGAACGAAAACTCCATAACTATCCGTGCCCAGTATGCAAGGCACTAATCGGCGGAGTGATAGTCAAGGAGGAAGACATACTTGAGTCCAAACGCTCTCCAGCAATAGTGCCAGCGAAGTGTCCAAAGAAACATGATGTGGCACTCTATGTAGACAAACAGTTCAGAGTGCGAGACGCAGAGCCCCTAATTGATCCGAAAACTGAAGGATGCTTAGAGAAAGCCAAGAAATGGATAGCAAACTTGTGATACCCCCACCTTCGTGCACCGCCCCGCAAGGGATTGGAGATGAACAAAAGCCATGATACATAACATATACGTATTCGATCAGAATGGATTGCCAGCTATGGCGATAAAGCTAGGAAGCATAGAAACTGATAGCACACTTCTGACTGGGTTTCTTTCGGCAATGGAGTCTTTCTCCAAGAAGATCGCACAAGGGGACGTTGAAGAAATCAACATAAAAAACTACAGATTCCACATCAGGGCGTGTGGAGCGTTATATGTCGCATTGGCAACCGACAAAACCGACAAAGATGCTCCGTACAGGCTCAGTGAGATTTGCAAGGTCATAGAGAGGCGGCAGAACAACTTTGAAGATAAGCTAATGGAGCTGGAGATAAAGGACATCGCAACAAAGAAGATCGGTTTAAGAGAGAGAGCCACAGACTGGGCGAAGATCGGCCTTTAATGAGGAAAAGGAGATGACAATCAGAAATGGATCCTCTACAGGCATCCGCGTTGATTGTAGCCGTGGCATTTGCCTTTGCCTTTGTTTCCACGTTGCGTTTCTACCGAGGAAAGGTTAGCATAACGCCAGCTGAACAGAAAGGTGCGCTAATTCCCACCCTTGTCATCTCACTCGCATTCCTAGTAGGATTCATTTCATCTGTGCTCAGCTTCTATTCACTCCTGACTCTGCCTCCGTTCCCAACAATCATGCCTCCGCCTTCGATAGAGGTAGTCTACCCTTGGGAGCTCGTCGCAGAGTTAGTTGCACCCCTGTTCGGGTTCACCATATCGATCGCTGTTGTTACTGCTCTTAGGAGGCGCAGACTCTATGCTATCCCTATAGGTCTGCTCATTGCCTCATACACTCTTTCACTGCTATCGCCAAAACATCCATTGGATGACCCATTTCTATCACTTTGGATTGCAGCAGGTTCACTCTTACTCGTAATACCGATGGTTCTCTTCGGCTATCTCTGGAGAAAAACCAAAAGACCCACAGCTTTTGGCATGTTCATTGGGCTTCTGCTCTACTTCTTCTATTACCTTTACAATGCCCGCACAGTGTCAGAATACATTGGCTCTCTAGGCTTCTACCTCGTACCGGCAGAATACATGGGTCACGTTGAACTGTACCGAACGCTCATCGGGATTGTTGTGTTGGGTGTATTCGACGCAGTTACTTCACTATTCTTTGTTTACTGGTGTTTCCGATACTCTGAGAAAAAGCTTGGTGGGGAGGTCATTGGATATTCGCTTACTGTTCCAGTGATCGCATCAGAAGCATTCCTTATCATTATGACATTTGGAACCGTTCCAATTGAGTACTTGATGAGCCTTTCCATAGAGACCGTTGGGGCAGGCATCTTCATCCTTACGGGCTCGTACCTGTACGGACGCTATAGGGAAAGCAAAGCCAGACAGACTCTAATGCTTTCAATGTTTTCATTTTGTGCAGGTTTGAGTTACTTAATGTTCAACGCTGGGCAACACATCTACCTCGCCGTAGGCCGCACGACGTGGCTAGACATAGTAACGTTGTCACTTGGCATGATCACTGGTGGCTTCCTATTCCTTGCAGCTACATACGTGCTTGAAAGGCCATCGCTGGTTCTACTGCCTCCCTTAGTGATAACTCCGCTCTTCATACTAGCTTTGATATTCAGTCCTATACCTTTGTGGTTACTCGTGATTATGGTCTCTGGAGCTATATTGATGACTGCTGTTCCCGGCGTACTCTTTGGAGTACTATGGAGGAGAATGAGCAAGGCGAAAGAGAAAGGTAGAGGGCGGATCTTAGGTATCTTTTTTGGGTTCTTGTTGTCGTTACTGTCCTCCCCGGTGGAGATACTGAGTGCCACGATTCCCGATCCGGTGCTGTTCGTTTCATCGCCCATCGCAATCTTCGGGTTGTTCATAGCATTTCTAGGGTCTCTGATTTTCTACTTAGGTGTCTCTGGCAAGTTTGACAAATGGTACTATGATCGGAGGCGCTAAGCGCCGATGTCGGTGAAGAAGAACGTATACAAGATCATAGTGGTCGGGGAAGGCGGAGTTGGGAAGACTAGCTTGGTTAAGAGACACGTAAATGATTTCTTCAAAGAAGATATGAAGATGACCATTGGTGTTGACCTATCAGTTAAGAAGATAACCGTTGGAGGCCAGGACAAATACCTACAAATCTGGGACCTGGGAGGACAGCCACACTTCAAAGCTGTTGCCGACATTTACTTCAGGGGTTCCCACGGAGTAATGGCCGTGTTCGATGTCACAAGGAGAGCATCACTCGATCGGCTCGTCGACTGGATTGACCGCGTTCAGACGATCTTGGGGCGCCTGCCAATGGTTGTAATCGGAAACAAGATTGACCTGAGGGATCCTAATGGCGGCTTGGATGGGGTTCCCTCGGAAGAGGGCTCCCAATTTGCTGCGAAGTATGATTCGACATACATCGAGGCGTCCGCAAAAGATGGTTCAGGAGTAAATGAAGCGTTTCAGACTCTTGCATCCAGACTTGGCG
>JAHPYV010000070.1 GCA_019058495.1 Promethearchaeati archaeon | reverse complement strand
CTGTAACTTCGCTACAATCGGCGAAGGAAATGCCATCCTTGATCGCAGGGCTGGCAGGGACGTCAGCAGCAATGAGGCAAGCGAACTCAGTAAATCAGTTAATGAGTTAGTGAAACTCAAATCTCACCCTGCTGCTTTTGAATTCAAGAACACGGTTGCTCACAGGTGCGTTTTGGTGATTAGAAGTGAGGACGGTCCCCTTTCAGGTAACATCTCTAATACTGATTCAGCTTACACACGGGTGAGTGGCCTTGGAGTGGCGAAGGCAAGTGCTGAGAATAGACTGATCAAATGTGAGCCACTTGATAGCAAGGAGGATTCTAAGATCTCAGCTGACCTTGTGAACGAGTTCGTTGAGAAAAGTATGAGAGTATTGAAAGAACACCCAGTGAATAACATGCGAACCAAGAATGGACAGAAACCAGCTAACGTCATACTCACAAGGGATGCTGGAAACCACGTTCCTAAACTGTTCAGCCTCAACGAAAGATACGGGGCGAAGTTCGCCTGTCTGGCTGATATGCCAGTGGAAATGGGTATTGGCAAGCTCGCTGGGATGGATGTATTTGAGTTGCCTCCACCTTCGAAGGACATTCAGGGAGATCTAGAGCTTAGAATAGCTAAACTTAAAGAAGCCATGAAAACTCACAATTGTTTCTACATTCACATAAAGGGTCCAGACGAGCCTGGACACGATGGAAATGTGAAGTTGAAAAAGGAGATCATTGAGAAGATCGATGCTCTCTTCTTTGGCAAGTTACTCAGAATCATTGACATTCCTAACTCCGTCGTGTGCGTAACAGCTGATCACTCAACTCCGTGCGAGTTGAAAGGACATAGTGATGACCCTGTTCCGCTTCTGATAGCTGGCAATAAAATTCAGGGCGACGGGATTAAGAAATTCGGTGAAAAGGAATGCGCAAAAGGAAGCCTGAAAACGCTCCAAAAGGGCACTGAACTCATGCCCAAGCTAATGAAGTTGATCGAGCAAGAGACTGATAAACACAAGCGAGAAATGTAAACAAGACCTGTTATTCATAGGCGATCCCGTGAGCTAAACCGCATTTTTGACGCTGTCTTGATCTTTTGCGCCTCTTCGCAGATCTCCTTCCTGAGAAAGGTGCCATCAAGAATGTCTAAACACATCATAAAGGACTTCGATGAGCTGGTTGCAAACGCCACTGACCCGCCACATAAGAAAGCTAGAAAGATAACTCTAACACTCCTTGAGGAGGCCATCAGGGCATCTGACCCCAGAATAGCGATACACAAACACGTCAGGCTCTCCACGGATCGTAAAACTCTCAAAGTAGAAGATGCAGAATTCAGACTGAGAGAAGCAAGCAATCTATATGTGATTGGAGCAGGAAAGGCGAGCGGAGCGATGACCGAGGAGGTTGAGAAACTCCTCGGTGAACAGATCTCTGAGGGATGCGTGAGCATCTTGCGTGGAACACGTACTATGTTTAACACGAAGTTTGTGGAACTCCGCGAGTCGAGCCACCCCTTACCTGGAAACGATAGTGTGGAAGCGACGAAAAGAATTCTCACTCTTGTGGATAAAGCAACGCCAAAAGATATCGTCTTGGGTTTGTTCTCAGGAGGGGGCTCCTCACTCTTCTCTTTACCTCCACCTACTGTCAAGCTAGAAGACTTTCAGAAAGTAATTCAGCTACTTCTGAAGCGCGGGGCGACTATCAACGAACTGAATGCGTTGCGAAAGCACGTTTCTCAGGTCAGTGGCGGGGGACTAGCCAATTTGATTGCCTCAAGGGGGTGCACCATGATTGTCCTTGTACTGAGCGACGTTGTGGGGGATCCCCTTGATGTAGTGGCTGGCGGTCCAACTGCCCCTGATACGACAACATTCAAAGAAGCAATCGATGTGATGAAGCGCCACAACCTATGGAGCGATGCACCAGAAAGCATAAAGCAACACTTGCAGCGTGGCCTCGACGGAAAGGTTCCTGAGACACCAAAGCCTGGCGCTGGAATTTTCAACAACATTTACAGCTTCATCATCGCAAGCAATAGACAGGCCTGCTATTCTGCGCACAAGAAAGCGCGACAAATGAGACTGAGGAGCTTTGTTCTATCAACTATGGTTGAAGGCGAAGCTAGTGAAGTTGGTAGGGTGACCGCAGGGATAGCCAAGGAACTAGCCAAGTACGACTCCCCAATCAGGAAACCGGCTGCTATGATCATGGGCGGCGAGACCACAGTCACTGTCACCGGCGATGGGAAGGGAGGAAGAAATCAGGAACTCGCTCTAAGCGCGTCAAGATCAATAGAAAGAGTGGGAACGGTCGTGGTAGCGTCCATGGGAACTGACGGAGTTGACGGTCCAACGGATGCAGCGGGAGCTTTGGTTGACAGTTCCACATCAACAAGGGCTCAAACGATGAACTTGGACATAGACGAATACCTGTCGCGAAACGATTCAAATACGTTCTTTAAGACACTTGGCGACGGATTGATAATGACTGGATCCACAGGCACGAATGTTAATGACATAACAATTGTGGTAACACTCTAGTAGACCTAGAAAACCCAATGATGACAATTCCGTGACATCCTCTTACACTCAAGCGATAAATTAATCAGTAAACTGCTCCTATTTGTTAAGCTCTGTAAGCGCAAAGTCGCTGGCCTCCCGGCCGTACCAGACGAAGAGAGGAAAAGGAGACTGGGATTGTGTCTGAGGTAGAGAATTTCTATATGAAGCTGAAGCGTTTCGAAGATCTTGTGATGATGGTACTCTCGCCAATGTCGCCGTCGTTTTTGTGTCACACAGAGAAAGGAGGGAAACACATCTACTTCGCAGTTCTCGGCGCCTTAGGTAGAACAATCACTTGCTACGTTGAGGGACCTCCAATCAAGAAAAAGTACGCTGTGCTAAACACTATCACCCATGAAATTAGCTACTCTGACGAGTTTACGACAGACCCTTCAAGGAGATATGTTCTAGTTGTGGATGTTGTGGAGCAGAACTTGATAAAGTAAGGGGAAAGAATGCATTTTCCATTTGAGCTAGGAATCCTCGGAATGAGATGCTTCACATATAACGCACGCTTTCGACGAGATACAGTTGTCGCCTTGAAACAAGTTTTCATAAAGACTTCTGCGCATACTTCCCAATAATCCGCATTCTGAGTTTTCTCAAGGCGTGTGTTTGAATGGGTGTCTCGCTGCCTCTTTGTCTCTCTCAAGCTCTTCTGCAGTCGGTCTTCCTTCCATTGCTCTTCTTATTGCTTGTCTCATGGCTTTCCAATTGTTTATGAATATTCTATGTCTGTCGACGGCGGAGGGGTGAACGAAGACATTTGCTATGATTAGCAGTTCGTTCAATGCACCCTTCGGTAAGATTCCGTCGGTAACGCTGTCTGTAACGCCTTTCGCTACGCCAGCTTGGGCTGGTCCGAAGACCATCTGGCTTTGTCTCAAATTCTTGATTGTGACCGTTGGGATGATCAACGTTGGTGGCTTCACGGCTAGGTTTGGCTCCAGAACAGCGAGCAACGCCTCATGTCCCGGGACAGGGCTTGCCTTGGCTTTCGCGAAGGCTTCTCCAATAGGACCATCCTTTTTGCCTATCATTACGTCGATGTGAGCTACTTCTGATCCTGATGCTATCAAGGCCTCGCCAACTTTCAATGAGAAGTCATTGATAACCTTGGGCGTGATATCAATTGAGGCGAATCTTTCTTGCAGGGGGACACCTGGTTCAACCTCGAATTCAATAACCTTCTTTTCGATCTTTCCAAATTTCTCTAGCTCTATTCTGATCTCTTCTCTATTCTCGAACGATAGCTCGCCTCCAACCGATAGTGGCCATCGAGGCGGTCCCACGTTAATACCCATAGCTTTCAGAGATTCTTTGACTCCTACAGCCCCACTTCCGACGATTATTCTGACGAATTTCTGGATCTGCATCTGGATCTTTCGAGCTTCGTCAAGCTTCCCATTCTTAACTGCGTTGTAGAGCTTCAGCCATATGTCGGGGATGACGTTAGCCGATGCCAAGATGACTCCGTTGACGCCTCCTGCTAATGCGGGAAGGACGACTTCATCATGTCCACACATTACAAAGATCTTGTCTCTGACTTTCTCCAACACAGCCATCGTGTATGGTAATTGGCCACTGCTATCCTTGAGACCCACAATGTTGTCGATCTCTGCAAGGTCCTCAACCAGGGGCCATGCGAGAGTGACTCCAGTGACTTGCGGAATATTGTACATTATGACAGGGAACCCGTCGAGAGCTTCGGCTACCCTTCTGAAGTGTTCGTAGATACCTCTGTCAGATGGCTTCAGGTAGAAAGGTGTTACAACCAAGACTGCGTCTGCGCCTACATCCTTGCCGAATTTGGACATCTCGATGGTTTCCTTTGTTGCGGCGCATCCAGTTCCAGCTACGACGGGAACCCTGCCGTTAACATGATCAACAGTTACTTGGAGAACATGTTTCTTCTCCTCATCCGACATCGACGTAAACTCACCTGTGGTCCCGCAAGGTACCACGCCTGTCACACCTTTCTCGATTACGAAATCAATAAGCGTCTTCAGTTTGTCTTCATCGATTTCCTCGTCCTCTTTCTTGAAGGGGGTAACGAGAGCTGGGATAACCCCCGAAAGTCTGAAATTCTTGCTCATGAAGCTCAACACCTTAGAAACACAGTGAAATGCAAAGTTCATTACTAACGTGAAGAGAATGTTATGAGTCCTATATTAAACTATAACTATCTCAAATAAGGTTAAATGTGGAACTAGGTCCTCTGTTATTTCCGTGGGCATCAATCATGTATGTTGAGAAAAATAGAAATAGAAGCGATCATTAGAATGTCTTACATGGTACCTGGGGGTTAAGCAATTGAATTTAGATGATGTGCGTAAAGCGTTTGAGAATATTGGCATACCTGGGAGAGACTTGTATGAATTACCTACGAGCAGCAAGCACTTTCCTGATGGCTGCAACTACCGTATTGAGATTAGCGGTATTGAGCGACCGTCTACTCTGCAGGCGATGGTAGACGAATCTGAGAAGAGAGATATTCCAGTCCACCGTGTCATAGGCACCGTCATGGGAGCCACGCTGCTATCTGATAAGGAGCTTGAGGAGTTTGCTGAGCGTGCATACTCAGCCAAAATAGAAGTCATACTAACACCTGGTCCGAGGTCACTTTGGGACAATGGCAGGCAGGTAGCTACTCCCGAGGGAGTACTTTCGGGAATGAGGTTCAGAGGCGCAGACCAGCTTTCATATGTCGTATATGAGATAAAGCGCCTCATAGAGATGGGGTTTAGGGGATTTTTGGTTGTCGATGAAGGGCTCCTCTGGCTTCTGCATGAGTTGAAGAAGATTGGCGAGATCCCTCGCGATGTGAAGTTCAAGGTTTCAGTCTTCGCTGGACACGGATCGCCTGCAAGTGCAAAACTCCTTGAGTCTCTTGGCGCAGATACGTTCAATCCCCTGGCAGACTTGTCATTGCCTCAACTGGCTTCGCTTAGAGCTGTGTGCAATATTCCGCTAGACGTTCACGTCGTATTGTTTGATTCCTTCGGAGGTTTCAACAGGTTCTACGACTGCCCAGAAATAGTCAGGACCTGCAGCCCAGTATACTTCAAGATCGAACCAGGCCCTAGTGTGGGGTCAACCTACAGACCTTGGGTTAGCCCTGATTCACTAGGTTTCCAGGCCAGAGAAAAAGTGAAGTTTGCTGAGATAATCCATGGAATAATCGAGCGAAATTACCCCGAAGGGAAAATATCGGATAAGGGTCCAAGTGACCTCGCAATACCCAAGCCCTGAAAGTATTCGTCATGCAATCGTGTTTAACCAAATTCAGTTTTTTGCGGAGGGGTTTGAAGTACGAGCGTCATGGAAATCATAAGGTCCAGAAGAAGCGTAAGAAAGTGGAAAAATCAGCCAGTTGAGAAGAAACAGATTGAATCATTGATGGAAGCTATTCAGAAGGCACCCTCAGCTGTGAATTGGCAGCCATACAGATTCATTTTTGTAGATGATTCCGAGAAACGGAAACTAGTCTCCCAAGCTGCTGGACAACCAAATGTTACGAAGGCACCGTTGTTGGTCGTTGGGGTAGCGAATCCCAAGAGGGCACCGCGGTGGTACCTCGTCGATACTGTCATAGCTCTCACTCAAGCACTGCTTGTCGCATACGACATCGGCCTTGCTGGCGTCATCATTGGAGCGTTCGACGAGAACAAAGTGAAGGCTGCACTGGACATACCAGAGGATCAAGTTGTTCCCCTAATCCTTGCTCTCGGCGTGCCTGATGAAAAGCCACGTCCAATCGTACGTAAGAGCATGGAAGAGCTTTTTCGGCTAATGATTACGGCAAACCAATGAAACCTTAGGGTCGGATCTTCTCTACATTTCCAGTTCTTTTGGCAGTGTCGACAAGTCCTCCGCCTTGCTTTTTCCTACTACCACGAGGTCTTCAACTCTGACCCCGAACTTGCCAGGGTAGTAGACACCTGGCTCGACTGTGGTTAGGCTTCCCTCTGCGAGTATCTCGCGAGAAGCGAGACGAAGGTAAGGTGGTTCACCTATTGTCAGCCCTACACCGTGACCTAGTCCGTGGATGAGTCCGTCCGTCATAGGTAGGTTTTTCGCAGTGTAATAGATTGGTGACTTGTGTCCTCTTGATTCCAAGAACTCGCAGGCCTTCCTCATGACATCCTTTGCTGCCACACCAGCCTTTATAGTATCGATGGCTAGAAGTTGCGAATCAAGTACATCGTCATAAGCTTTCTTGACTTCCTTTGGCGCTTTTCCAATCACAATTGTCCTAGTTGTGTCGAAACAGTATCCGCCGACTTCTTGTGGAAAGATGTCGTAGACGATAGGTGTGTTGGTTTGTATTATTGTTTCTTCGACACCTACATTGTGTGGATCTGCACCTTCTGGCCCAGGCGCGAATATGGTGTCTTCTGAGGCAATAAGGTTTTCCTGAGCTATTTTCATGCGTATGAAAGCCTTGACGTCGCGAACTGTGAGAGGTTTCCCATTCTCGGATCTAAGTTTTCCCTCATTGTCCGTGTTGCATTGAAGCAGCATTTTGACTGTCGCGTCTACTACTTTCTCGGTTTTTCTTCCAACGTTTTTTACTTTTTCGATTTCCACTCTGTCCTTAGTAGTTCGCACCCTATCAACTAGGTCTTCGTCGAGTGCGACTGTGAATCCCTTGTTCTTGAGCCATTCAGCCCAGTTCAATGCTGTTCCTGCTTCAACCCTGCCGGCTATGCACAGTCTGCCTTTTACTTTCAATTCTCTTAGCGCTCTTACGCAAACCTCCATTCTTGCCTTGCTCTCTCCAAGCTCATTTGCGAGTTCCAGATAGCCGAACGTGGTGTATGGTTTTATGTCTTTGACTATTCCTTTGCTGGCGCTGCCAACATCGATCTCTGATACTATGAGGAGAGGTTTGCTTCCGACGCCTTTGATATAGATGCCTCCCCTTGTAGCGGTTGCGCCAACGACATATGCAAGGGATGGGTTTCCATAGGTTGAGTCGCCAATGACGATTAGAGCATCTGACTTCGACTCCTTCAGCTCCTTATCAATATCCTGGATCAACTTGAAAGTATCACCTCGAGTTGCTCATATTAGCTTAAAAGTAAGAGAGAAAGGTGTAATTGTGAGAATGTCTTTAACGATCTCTCTCTTACTACTTTCCCTTGAATGCAGGTTTTCTTTTCTCCAAGAAAGCCTTTGCACCTTCAATGTGGTCTTCCGTAGAGAATGCTTTTGCGAACTGGCCTGCCTCATATTCTAGACCTGCATCCAAGTCTACGTCGAGTGCCTTGTTGACTGCTTCCTTTGTCAGTTGTATTGCGCATGGGCTTTTGCTTATCAGTTTCTTGACAAGTTCATCAACAGCTTCGTTGAGTTTTCCTACTGGGACGACCTTGTACACGAGTCCGATTCTCTCGGCTTCCTTGGCGTCGATTGGTTCGCCTATTATGCATAGTTCCTTAGCTTTGTGAGTTCCCACTATCCTTGGGAGTCTTTGTGTTCCTCCCCAGCCTGGAAGGATTGCTAAGCTTATCTCAGGTTGACCGAATCTGGCGTTTTCCGAGGCGATGATGAAATCACACGCTATCGCTATTTCACACCCTCCACCATATGCGAGACCGTTGACCGCAGCTATCACAGGTTTGCTGAGTAGCTCCAGAGCTCGAGTTATGTTTATTTGTCCTAGCTTTGAGAAAGACTTAGCTTGCTTGGGAGTTAAAGTAGGGAATGTGCTTATGTCAGCCCCAGCTACAAATGCCTTGTCCCCGGCACCTGTAATAATGAGGACTTTTACCGCTTCGTCTTTTCCCACATCCGCTACGGCATCCGCAATCTCATTCATTGTATCTGGGTTTAGTGCATTGTAGACTTGGGGTCTGTTGACTGTTAACTTTGCAACTCCTTCTCTTTTCTCAAGGGTAATGTTTTTGTAGCGTTCTGAAGACATGGGCTTTTCAAACCACCTCTTCAATTCAACATTTAGGATCGCTCTTACTTCTAGGGGTAGTCGTAGAATCCTTTCTTAGTTTTTCTTCCTAGCTTGCCTTCTTTGACCATCTGCTCGAGTAGTTTCGGTGGCTTCCAGCGCGGTGACTTTAGTTTGTCTCCTACACCTTTGACGGAGTGTAGAATTGTGTCGAGACCTACAAGATCGGCTAGTTCAAGGGGACCCATAGGATGATTGTACCCCAACTTCATTGCGGTGTCAATATCTTCCTTGGTTGCAACTCCCTCTTCCAGAGCTGTGACCGCTTCGATCATAAGTGGCAAGGCAACTCGGTTAGCTATAAAACCAGGGCTATCGATGCTGACTACGGGCGTCTTGCCCAGCCTGTTGGCAAGAGCCTTTGCAAACTGTACGGTCTCCTCTGAAGTCCTTTTTCCCCTGACTATCTCAAGAAGCTTCATTACTGGTGCAGGGTTGAAGAAGTGCAACCCAACAAAGTTCTCAGGTTTCTTGACAGAAGCAGCCATTTCGCTTACGCTAAGCGTTGATGTGTTGGATGCGATTATAGCATGTTCCTGTACATTCTTGGAGACTTCTTTGTAGACTTCCTTTTTCAGTTTCATTTCTTCTGGAATGGCTTCTATCACTAGATCTGCTTCGCTCACGGCCTTGGCGAGATCTGTTGTAGTCTCTATCCTGTTCACTATTGCACTGGCATCTTCTTGTGTCATTTTGCCTTTGCTCACTACTTTACCTAGACCATCTTTGATCCCTTTCATTCCTTTCTCAAGAAACTCGTCCTTTATGTCTCTCATGACTACGTTGATTCCAGCTTGAGCACACACTTGAGCTATACCCGAACCCATCAAACCAGCACCTAAGACGGCGACTTTCTTAATATCATTTGCATTCAATTCATACTCACCCTCTTCACGTGTGACAGTCTTCGATGAAAACTTAGAGCATAATATATATATTTAAGTGTTAACGAAATGGGTTTTGCTTCATCCTTTTTTCATAGTGTGACTGTTGATTGTATGAAGAAGTGTGGTCTAGATGGTGCCATCCCCATATTAGAACACAAGAAACCCTGTTGTGACCTCCTTTGATTCTACGGCACATTGTTGACTAACGGGTTGTCTGCACTGAATATCAAGAAATATATACCTGCTCACGAGCTCTCATTGTACAATATGAAATTTGCTTGTACATTCTATTACGTCTAGATGAATCATATTTGTGGTAGGTGAAATGAGTATTGGGTAAAGGAGAAAAGAAAGTTGCTATCGTTGGTGCAGGTCAATGCAAGTTTGGTAGGAGAATGGATGCTTCCTACCGTGAGCTTGCCTATGAAGCTACACATAAGGCCTTTGAAGACAGTGGTCTGACTCCAAAAGACGTGCAGTACTCAGTGATAGGAGTTGCTGGCGCAGAGTTCTTTAATGGTCAACTTGCTCCCGCCGCCGCTGCCGCTGACTACTGCGGATTAAATCCTCAGGGATCGATGAGAGTCGAGGCTGCATGCGCCACTGGCAGTGCTGCCATCAGGGTCGCTTATGGAACCATTCTTTCGGGACTCGCGGACATAATCATGGTCCTGGGTTTTGAGAAGATGAACGAAGTGCCGACAGCAAGAGCTGTTGAGGCTCTTGGAAGAGGTGGAGACGCTCAGTGGGAGTTCAATTGGTGGGGAACAACCTTCCCGGCATTTTACGCCCTCATGGCGACTCGGCACATGCATGACTTTGGAACAACTGAAGAGCAACTGGCGAAAGTTGCCGTCAAGAGCCACAAGTACGGCGCATTGAATCCGTATGCCCACATGCAAAAGGCTATTACACTGGAAGAAGCCATGAAGTCAAGAGTTATCGCGTCGCCATTGAAGCTTTATGATTGCTCACTAATAACTGACGGAGCAGCTGCAGTGATAATGGCTTCAGCTTCCATCGCAAAGAAGATATGCGATACACCCGTGTGGATAACTGGTCTTGGATGCGCAAGCGAGGGTGAGTATTTCGCAGCCAAACCAAGCTACGTCGGTTTAAATTCAGCCGTCGAAGCTGGCAGACAAGCTTTCAAGATGGCTAAGATTGAGCTCAAAGATGTCAACGTAGCCGATGTTCACGACTGCTTCACGATAGCAGAAATCATGGCACTCGAGGACCTCGGATTCGTAAAGAAGGGAGATGGAGGCAAATTCGTAGAAGAAGGACAAACCTATGTTGGAGGCAAAATCCCAACCAATGTAGATGGAGGACTGAAGGCCAAAGGACACCCAATCGGTGCGACTGGAGTAAGCATGGCTGCTGAGATAACCAAGCAACTACGTGGGGAAGCTGACGAAGGGAGACAAGTATCTAAGGCCGAGTATGGATTGACGCACAATGTAGGAGCCACGGGACAATACGCCTACGTTCACATTTATACAAGGTGAGGTGAAAACCAAGTATGTCGAAATCTCAATCATCTTCTGGACTACAACAACCCTCTCAGCCATTTATAACGAAGGTCGGCAAATTCTTTGAGGGATTGAAAGAGAATAAGCTTCTTGGAACAAAGTGTAAGAAGTGCGGCACAACGTATTTCCCGCCTCGTGTGGACTGCGCGAAGTGCCTGACAGACGAAATGGAGTGGATTGAGCTAAGTGGCGAAGGCGAACTTGCAACATTCACTGTCAACACAACTCCTCCTGAGAGCTTTTCAAAGTACGGTACGTATATCATTGGCATTGTGAAACTCAACGATGGACCTCCGGTAATGACTTGGCTCAAGGATGTAAAACCTGAAGATGTCAAAGTAGGAATGAAGCTCAAGATAGAGTTCATTGAATCGCCTGAGCTTGGAATCAAATACAGCTTTGTTCCAGTAGACTAGAGTGAATGCAATGTAGGGGGGCTTAGCGCTCCCCATTTCATTTCTTTTTGTTATCTTGCGGACCAGAATACGTTTTGAGCTAGGTTTTCTGGGGCGGAACGCATGACCAGCTTGACCTCTTGGCGCTCGTTCTGCGGTCTGTAATCGATTACACCAATCGTAATACTTATATACCCATAGTAGAATTATCATCGGATTGAAGCCAATTCTGGTAATCCTCATCGGGATTACAGTGAAGAGTTAATTCTGCTTTGACAGTTAGGAGGAAGGAGTATGGCGCCACAAGAAGCACTGGTTGCTGAAGGCTTGACGAAGTACTATGGTCCCATCGTCGCTCTTGACGATCTTAATATAAAGATTAACAAAGGCGAAACTGTTGGATTGCTTGGACCCAACGGAGCAGGGAAAACCACTACTATGAAGGCATTCTGTAACATCATTAAGCCTTCAAGTGGTCATGCTTACATAATGGGTCTGGACGCGATAAAGGAAAGCTCATATGCTTTGACGTATGTTGGAGCGATGGTTGAAGTCCCGGAGTTCTACTCTTTTCTAACCCCCATTGAGGCGCTATCATATTTCGGTCGGCTAAGGGGGATGAGTAAATCCGATCTGCCCAAGGCAATTGAGAGCGTAATAGCCAAGGTCAAAATGACAGAGTGGTCCAATGTGAGAATCGGTAAATTCTCCAAGGGAATGAAACAGAGGTTGGCTATTGCCCAAGCCCTTCTCCACGATCCGCCGATATTGATTCTAGACGAACCTAGTCTGGGCTTAGACCCTCGAGGAATGAATGAGGTAAGAAACCTGATTAACGAGTTGAAACGTGAGAAAACGATCTTTATGGCATCGCACCTCCTTTTCGAAGTAAGCGAAACTTGCGAAAAAGTAGCTCTCATAGATAGAGGAAAGCTTCTTGCCTTTGACTATGTTGAAAAACTAGAACATGTATTCTCTTCCCAGAGAATACAGTTAGAAGTTCTTAAGCCACTGGAACCGAGCGAACTCGAAGCCATAAGAAGCATTCGAGGGGTCACAAAGGTCACCGCATCTGGAAACACTGCCTACATAGATTTCAAAGGAGACAAGGAAATCCAGGCGAGCATCCTAGCAGATCTCGTCGAAATGTCCATCAAGGTTGCATCATTCAGGCCCGCCCTTGGCTCGCTGGAAGAAGTATACATGCGAATTGTCAAGGGAGGCGAATGAGCAATTGGCGACAAATTACAAGAGTGAGATCTCAAAGATTCCAATCGTAGTGAAGTACGAGTTACTCAAACAGGTGAGACGCTTCCGGCTCTATGGTCTTCTACTAATTGGCTCACTGGTAACTGCAGTAGCCATAGTCCTGGCAGTCAGCTCACGGATTTCGGGCGCTTCGGCATTGAACTTCAGTTTGATTATAGTCGAGTTCGGCGAAGTCGGTAACTTTGCATTAATAGGTGGAGTCTTCTTCTCAGGAGATTCCATCTCGAGTGAGTTTGAACATAAGACTGGCTATCTCTTGTTTGCAAATCCAATAAAGAGGACTACCT
>JAHPYV010000284.1 GCA_019058495.1 Promethearchaeati archaeon | reverse complement strand
TTCCACTTCATGAGGAATTCGACAGCAGCGCTGGTCAAGGTCGACGAGATTCTTGGGCAATTCGGTAACCAATCAAACCCAAGCGTGATACCATCACAGTTGAGCGGTCTTTCCCTGGCGATTGTCTACTACTCGTTCTTCGAGGGGCTAAGCATCAATAAGTATTCAACGACACCTATTAATGCCGTTGGCAGTAGCGTGGACGACGAAGGCAACGCGACCGCCACACCCGCGTTAAACTTCGACGCGGCTGGAAAGAACCTGGTTACAATTGTCCTGGGCGGCAACGCTTACACTTGGAATGGAACCGACCAAATGACTGCTAACTCAGAGACGATGCCATGGAACTCGCTGCAGTCAACCTTTACTGCAGTCGGCAACCAATCTGTCGTACAAGTGAACTTCAGCCGAGACAAAAGTGTCTATGCGGTGTGCTTCCCAAGCTGGTCAGGTTACAGCATTACACATGACCCGTACTTCGCAGTATTTACTTACAGCACAACAACCGGGGGCGGTCTGCCAACGGTGCTGATCGTAGCTGGTGTGGGAATTGGAGCAGCATTGGCGTTAGCGACGGTATTCGCATTGAGGCGCAGAAGAACAACGATTTCCACTGCACTCCCCAGTCAATAACGGGCTATCGCAAGCAATGGCTCCTTCCCTTTTTCTCTTTTTTCTATTATTCTGATGGATTTTGGGACAAGTTGGCTGTGAGCCCGTTCCTTTTTCCTAACGGCTGCCTGACATCCTCGAATCAAGAAATGAGCTGACCGCGGTATACACATGTGGCGAGAGAGCTACCAGCTAGATATCAGGATGAGGATATAGTGTCCTAATTCAGGATTTCTTCTTGTCGGTCTGCTCCGATTCGGTCCCCCATAGGCAATAGTAAATGTGTTTGAGCTCCTGCTGCTTCTTTACGGGGCATCCTCCGCAGATGCATCCTTTCTGATTCTTGATTTTGCTGCTTTTTGCTGTATAACAGAAGAGTAGCGTGGTTTCGCTGGTCCCCTTGTAACTTGGGCATGCCGCGCAGGTGCAGATCGGTCTTAGCTTATCGATCTGTTTCTTCGTCTCCTGTTCTGACATGGGCTTCATTTTCAACACCGCTTTTCTGAATCTTCCCTCTTCCGGTTTCTCTCTCCCTCGTCTCTCGCTTAACTTATCCCGCTATATGCTTAATAAATCCATCTTATAGTTGGATGTATCTCCTTCGAGAACATGACGATCAGAGAGAAAAGCTTTTAGTCAGTATACTCGACACAGTGAATCTATCATGGCTCAATACATGCCTCAAGAACGTATGCGCGACTACCGAGCAAGATTTTTATCTTTGATGAATCAACCATCATCTTAGGTGATCTAAATGTTCGATGATGAATGGTGGGAAAGATGGTTCAGAAAAGGGTTGCCTCCCTTTTTCAAGGGCTGGGATACGGAAGAAATGGACGAGGCCTTTGCAGAAATGGAGAAAGAGTTTAGAGAATTGATGAAGAAAGCTCCTAAGAATCTGATTCGCGAACGTAGATTACCAGATGGCTCCAAGGTGCAGGAGTGGGGTCCCTTCGTCTACGGGTACAGCATGAGGGTTGGCCCAGATGGGAAGCCTCAGATAACAGAGTTCGGTAACATAAAGCCCGAACTTGGCCCTCGAGGAGGAAGGCCGCGCTTGGACGTTAAGGGCGAGAGAGAGCCACTAGTGGATGTCACAACCTCTAACGGCGAAGTAAAAGTGATCGCTGAACTGCCAGGCGTTGAGAAGACTGATATCAAGCTCAACGTGACAGAAGATACGTTGACTATCTCGGTTGAGAATCCTAACCGCAAGTACTTCAAAGAAGTTGATCTACCTGTGAAGGTGGATCCGCTCAAAGCAAAGTCCTCCTACAAGAATGGGATCCTCGAAGTGAGCTTGCCAAAGAGAGAAAGAGGCGAATCGAAAGGCGAAAGCGTAAGAGTAGATTGAGCCGACTTTAGCCCGCCGTCAGCATTTCGATTTCTGTTTCGCGACTAATTCCCATTCTTCGATTTCTTAGGGAGGTTCTGTCTTATCTGCGATCACTTTACGAGTTTCAGAAACTCATCCACCTTTCTTGTGTTCACTATATCTTTGGCTGTTGCCCATCCTCTCCTGGCTTGGGCCACACCGAGTTCCAAGTAGTGAAGATGGATCTTGCTGTGGGAGTCTGAACTTATCCCGAGTTTCGTTCCTAACTGGACCGCTTTCTTTATGTACTCGTCCTTCAAGTCGAGTCTGTCTGGGTAGGAATCTATATCGAGAATCGTTCCTGTATCCTTCGCTGCCTGGATAATTCGTTCCACGTCGAGTTGAACGGCCTCCCTTTTCTGGATCTGCCTCTCAGTTGGGTGACAGAGAAGATCGACATTGGGGTTTTCCAGAGCTTTCAATACTCTCTTGGTCATCTCTTCCTTGTCCATATTCAGGTTTGAGGGAACAGCTGCTCCCACAACGTCAAGGTCCTCTAAGGCTTTGTCAGCTATGTCGAGACT
>JAHPYV010000069.1 GCA_019058495.1 Promethearchaeati archaeon | reverse complement strand
CTCTGTAGCCGAGCTTGATCAAGTACGGCGTAGCGAATGAGGTCATTATCGCTGCGACACCAACTACCGGAAGAAGAAAGGAGCTAACGACACCCAAGTCCTGGCCTGTTCTGATAGCTATGAAAGCAAATTCGCCGATTTGTGCCATTCCTAGGCCCACTTTCAGAGATGTTTCGGTGTCGTAGTTGAAGAGCTTTGTGCCGGCCGTGCAACTGATCAGTTTTGTGCCCAACAAGGTCATTGTCACAATAAGGGCTGGGAGCCAGAAAACTGTTAATTGACCGATGTCCATTAGGGCTCCCATGGAAACAAAAAAGATTGCCCCGAACATTTCCTTCAGAGGAACAAGATGAATGTTCTCTTCTGGTGCTGACCGCGCCTGAGAGATGACTACACCTATCGTGAATGCCCCTATCGCAACCGAGAAGCCGATCAAGTATGCTATCACCGAGAAAGCAAAGCAGAAACCCAATAGAACAATATGGAGTAATTCACCGTTCCTAAGCCTGGCCACTCGGTCTATCGCCCTTGGTATGATAAGGCCGCCAACCAGAATGGTTCCTCCGATGAAGACAGTTACTTTTAGGAGCATGATAGTCAACGTACTGAGTGAGAGGGCACCTGCGGTTACGAAACTCCCCAATCCCGCCAGCATTATAACAACAAATATGTCCTCGATCACGAGCACACCCAAGATTATCCTTGATGAGGTTTCTTCGAGTTTTCCCATGTCACTTAGAACTTTGGCGATGATGGTTGTACTACTGCTGGCGAGGGCGGCTCCTAGAAAAACGGTGTTGAAGATATTCCAACCTAAGAGATTACCCAGCATCCAACTTGCCATGAGCGTCGCAGTTATTTCCGCTGCTGAAATTCCGAGCGCTGCGCGACCAACGGATCTCAACTTCTTTATGGGGAATTCCAGACCGATCCCGAATAGGAGCAGTATTACGCCAAGTTGTGCAAAAACGTTCAGGATGTCTATGTGCATAATCAAACTGAAAGGAGGGGTATATGGACCGATTATGATGCCAGAGAGTAGATAGCCCGCGACAATTGGTTGTTTGAATCTATGAAAAACAAGCGTAACAGCGGAAGCTATAACCATGACAACGGCTAGATCCGTTATGATGTCTGTTTCAAGACTCATGCGAGTTCAAGACACGATATAAGTATAAATCTTTTCTCGACCAGATAGGTGATGGGTACCTTTGTTTGACCTGTGGCTGTCACGGTTGTCGGACAAGATAAAACATGGTGAACTATGTTTTGAG
This sequence comes from Promethearchaeati archaeon, assembly GCA_019058495.1. Classification (GTDB taxonomy): domain Archaea; phylum Asgardarchaeota; class Atabeyarchaeia; order Atabeyarchaeales; family Atabeyarchaeaceae; genus JAHPYV01. The sequence goes on along the minus strand of JAHPYV010000069.1, from coordinate 11,741 downwards.
ACCATGACTCACTACCGATGCTTAGATTCTTTCTTATCAGTCTTGCTTTCTTCTATGTTGCGTCTTATGAATTCTTTGAGCGGCTTCCAGTAGAAGTCTATCCATCCTTGCTTGTAGTCATCAGCTTGCTCTGCTGGCACGTTTAAGTGGACCATTGAGATTTCGGTGCCACCACTCACCTTCGCGAAAGTTAGTTCTAGTCTGGATGGAGCGTAGCCGTCCGGCCATTCTGTTGTTACCCACTCTTGGACAATTCTCTTTCCTTTCTCCAGTTCGAGGTTCTTTCCTGAGATGTAGCCGTTCCAAGCAGTGAACTTTCCACCAACTTTCGGGCTTCCAGTTGCTTTGCTACCAGTGAACGCAGCATGCTTCTTGGGATCAATAAACGCGTCGTAGACTTCATCAGGAGTAGCTGGAATGACTATCTTGTCCTTTATCGTTGTTACTTCCATTTCTGCAATAAGCCTCCTTGATCCATTCATCCATTATCCCATGCAGGGTGATTTTGGGTTAAGACACAGCTAGCGGTTCTACTCGTCATAATCCTTTTGGGTGATACTTATGTACAAACGCTGTTTCTACTCGAGTCGAAAACAGTAAAGTCGGCAGAGTACGCAGCGTCCTATTGTACTTTGACTGACCTGTCTCGAAATAGTTTTGGATTGATCAGTCTTCCATCTCTGACTAGGGGTCCCATTCTTGCGGCGAAGTATTGTGCGAGATAGGCTACTTCTTTGTGACAATCTAAGAAGAAAGGAAACTGAAAAAGGCGAAAAACTGAGAAATGGAACACAACTATTTCCCTCCTTTTTTCTTAGTTCAAGTTCTGATTCTAGACAACGCTATATATGCTGGTCGACCTTACTATCCCCGACTGATAGTATCAGCCATCACCGTAGTCTGAGTTGATATGGGCTTGAGATATGTGGAAACAGTTTGCCCCAGAGACTGCTACGATACCTGCTTCATGAAGGTCTCAGTAGATGATGAGGGCAAGCCAACGACAACTGTGGGGGATGAAGCTAACCCAGTCACGCAAGGCTTCCTCTGCGCCCGCGGAATAGCTGACATCAGAAGAACATTCAGCCGTCAGAGAATACTATATCCTCACATGCGCGTCGGCGGAAAAGCGAGCCGAACCGTCAGAAGAATCCCATGGAGCAATGCACTTGATTACCTTACAAGAAGACTAAGGGATGTTCTCGATCGATCAGGTCCAGAGTCAGTTCTGCACGTCGATTATGATGGAAATATGGGACTGTTCACAATGAACTTGTCCCAAAGACTATTTTCTGCCTTAGGTTTCACCAAGACGGACGGAGCTATCTGTAGTAGCGCGGGCCACGAGGCGTTGGCGCTTCACTATGGACAATCTTACGGCGTCGATCCCGAAGAACTTCCTAACATGAGGTTAACGGTCTATTGGGGGTTCAACGCAGCTGTTAGCGCCCCACACCTGCACGCGCTGTCGCTAAAGGCAAGAGGAAATGGCGGATCAATAGTAGCCGTGGATCCAAGAATAAGCGAAACTTCGACGTCTGCTAATCTCCATGTGCAACCGAAGCCTGGAAGCGACGTTGCATTAGCGTACGGGGTTATGAAGCACTTAATTGAACAGGATCTTGTCGACTACAACTTCATTCAGAGATACACTCATGGATATGACGAACTTGTCAAAGAGGTATCAACTTGGAATACGAGCGCAGTCGAACATTATACCGGCTTGGATTGGGAAATTGTGGTGAAGTTTGCTGAATACTACGCCCAGATCAAGCCTAGCGTGACAATGATAGGCATAGGTATGCAGAAGAGCCTTAACGGTGCCGAATCTGTCAGGGCCATTTCACTTATACCGCCACTCGTGGGGCTACACAGAGCTTTCTTTTACACGAATGGTAGAGCATGGAATATTGATACTTCTTACTTGACTGGTGAGGCATTAACTGAGAAGAAGATCAAGGCGGTTAGTCAAGTCGCACTTGGAAAACTTCTGGAGCGCGGCGAATTCAAGTTCGTCTACATTTACAACATGAACCCTGCAGTGACTTTGCCCAACGCAAATGCAGTCGTTAATGGACTGAAAAGAGACGACGTATTCGTGGTTGTTCACGATACTCATATGACTGAAACTGCGATGCTGGCTGACTTGATTCTACCAGCAACTACATTCTTAGAGAAAGAAGACATTATAGTCCCGTACAGCTACAGATACGTCCGAAGGTCGAGTAAGGTCATTGAACCCTTGGGTGATAGCAAGGACGAGCTTTGGGTGGTGGCTCGGCTCGCTGATAGGCTCAATCTCAAACAGAGCTGGTTGCGTGAAGATCCTTGGGGTGCTATCGAGAAAGCGGCTGAAAATGCATTTGACGATGGGAGCCCTTCCGCCCTGAGAGAAGGGAAAACGTTGAAGCTCAAAATAAGACCGAGTGACGAGTACCAGACTCCGTCCGGCAGGCTGGAATTCCATGCCACCAAAGCTGAAAGCGTTAACATGACGCCATTGCCAAAACAGCATCCTCTCCCTGAAGATGGGACCTTCGTCTTTCTGAATAGTGCAATCAGCAAGTACACATACGCAATTCCAAGATGTATATGGTCCGCTGCCCTCGACCGTATTTATGAACCCTTTGGATGCAGCTGAGTTCAACATTCATAATAATGATACAGTGGAGCTGTTCAATGAGTTTGGGAGCATCAACCTAAAGGTGACAATATCAACCTCGGTTCAGAAGCAAGTGCTATGGTCACCAAGAGAGTGTAGAGACACCAATGGCAAACCTCAAAACTCAATAATACCAGATACGATCCAGAAGCTGGGCAACGGCTCAATATACAATACTACAATTGTCAGGGTAAAGACTGCGTCAAAGAAGTAGTTGCGAATACAGGTAAGAGCGCTATGGTCTAGATATGACAAAAGGAGAGTTATGTTTCATCTTGCCCTCACAATCCCACCAAGACACAAGCGCGACAGAATGGTACAACAAAGGTCTGAAATTACTCAGGGCAAGCAAAGCGAAAGAAGCACTCGAGTGTTTCAGCAGAGCAGTTGAAGCAGACCCGAAGCTCGTGGACGCGTGGGTTAACAAAGGAGTGAGTCTTCACGGACTTGGTCGAGTCGAAGAGGCATTGAAGTGCTACGACAAAGCAATTGAAACAAACCCGGACCATGCAGAAGCATGGTGCAACAAGGGAGTTGTCCTCTGTGAAACTGGCAAAGTCGAGGAAGCATTAAGATGCTATGAGAAGGCAACGAATATTGACCCCAGGTTTACGCTCGCTTGGAGTAATGAGGGACTAGCACTCCGGAAACTTGGGAGATTCGAGGAAGCTATAGAGTGCTACGACAAGGCCATTGAGTTGGACCCGAAGATTGCTGGAACATGGGTAAACAAAGGTGCAGCACTTAGTCAGACCGGTCGGCTTGGTGAAGCAGTCAAATGTTATGATGAAGCAATACGAATAGTTCCAGATTACCTTGAAGCTTGGTACAACAAGGGCGTTGATCTCAGCGACCTGGGCAGGTATCAAGAAGCGCTGCGATGTTTTGACAAGGCGATTGAACTATACTCGAGAGATGCTGACACTTGGTACAATAGGGGTGATGCACTCAGACTGCTCGGAAGAACTCAGGAGGCCATCAAATCCTACGATGAGGCTCTCAGAATAGATCCGAACTACGACGATGCAAAAACCGCAAGGACAAAACTCCAAGAAAAACTTGAAAGGCAATCTAGTAAGTAGGATAACCGACTCGTCTCGATAGTCGCCGCCGTCTTGCAACTGTAACGACTGAAGACTGTTCTGCTCGATAGCCATATCGTTTGTAGAACCACATCTTCGTAATCTCCGCCAGAACCAAATAGGTGACTATCAGTACCGCTAGAAACGCGAAGAACTCAAGTGGAGGCGCCACAAAGAAGAAAAGCGCTCCAAGCCCCGTCATCGGCAACAGTAACGCGATCGCAACTATCAACAAACTGCTGAAGGTTAACAACTTGCTAGGCCTACTTCGAAAGAATGGTACTCTTCTTGTTCTTATGACGAATATGACAAGGGTCTGTGTGGATAGGGACTCGATGAACCAAGCGGTTTGGAATAGAGCAGCAGTGGCATTAAACACGAGCAACATTATGAAGAAAGTCAAGAAATCAAAAACCGAACTTACTGGCCCAAAGAACATCATGAACTTCCTTACCATGGAGACATCCATTTTCTTTGGTGTCTCAACATATTCCTTGTCTATGTCGTCGCTTGGTATTGTGGTTTCGGACAAGTCGTATAGAAGGTTGTTTAGCAGAATTTGTGTAGGCATCATTGGCAAGAAGGGGAGGAAGAGCGATGCTCCAGCGACGCTGAACATGTTGCCGAAGTTTGAGCTTGTCCCCATCCGGATATACTTCATCGTGTTACCGAAGGTCTTCCGGCCCTCAATCACCCCGTCGTGGAGTACTCCCAAACTGTGCCGCAACAGAATGATGTCAGCTGACTCTTTCGCTACGTCAACCGCATTATCTACTGATACCCCCACGTCTGCAGTCCTAAGAGATGGCGCATCATTTATGCCATCTCCAAGGAATCCGACGACATGCCCATTTGCTCTCAACGCGCTGATTATTCTGTCTTTTTGCGCGGGAGTTACTCTGGCGAAGATGTTAGTTCTCTCAACAATTCTGGCGAGAGCGTCATCGCGCATATTGTAAAGCTCTGGACCACTCACAATCCCCTTGACCTCGAAACCAATATCTTGGCAAACCTTCTTCGTTACCAGCTCGTTGTCACCAGTGATGATTTTGAGTTCTATCCTTGCCTTCTTCAACTGCCGTAGTGATTTCTTAGCTGTTTCCTTGGGTGGATCCATGAATGCTATTAACCCTAAGAGAACCATATCACATTCGTCATTTACAGAACTGGCCGTTCTCTTCTCACTAAGTCTCTTGTACGAAACACCTAATACTCTAAATCCTTGTGAACTTAGGTGTGTGTACTGTTTTTCGATCTTCTTTTGTAGAATCTCCGTGAGGTCTAGTATTTTCCCTCTCAATTCACATTTCGTACACACTTTTACAACTTCTTCTTCAGCACCTTTAAGCACAATGAGCTGCTGATCCTTATGCTCGACGAAAATTGATACACGCTTCCTCGTGAAATCGAATGGAACTTCATCTATTTTGGCATAGCTCGACACATCCATGTGCTTGAACCTCAGGACAGCTTCGTCCAGTGGGCTTCTGAGTCCCGTTTCGTAATAGCTGTTCAAATACGCGTACTCAAGGACCTTTTCGCTATCGTTCCCATCAGCATCAACATGCAGAACGAGAGTTATCTCATTCTTTGTGAGTGTTCCTGTTTTATCTGAGCACAGGACGTCCATGCTTCCAAAATCCTGAATTGATGAAAGGCGCTTCACGATGACGCCCTTGCGGGACATCGCAAGAGCTCCCTTGGAAAGAGTTATGGAGACGATCATAGGCAAGAGTTCGGGCGTCAGTCCAACTGCAAGAGCAACCGAGAAGAGAAGCGACTCGAGCACGCCACGTCTGAAAAGTGCGTTTATAAAGAAGACGAATATCACTAGGAGCAATGTGACCTCCATCATCAAGAAGCCAAATCTCCTAATTCCCCTTTCAAACTCCGTTTCATGCGCCCCTGCGACGAGGCTCTTTGCTATCTCACCATAATAAGTAGCGCTACCTGTATTGACAACAACTGCGACACCGACCCCGCCTACGACGGATGTGCCCATAAATAAGAAGTTGTTCCACTCAGTTAATGTTGAATTTCTCTTCCTAATTGGCTTGTCGTTCTTCTCTGCAGGAAATGACTCGCCCGTTAATGATGACTGGTCGACGTAAAGATCCCTCGCGCTGAGTAACCTTGCGTCAGCTGGAACAATGTCTCCCGCAGAAAGGTGGATTACGTCGCCAGGAACGACTTCAGACAGTTTTACTTCGTGTCTCACCCCCTCTCTGATGACGGTTGCGGTCGTGGTTACCCTTTCCTTTAGGAGGTCAGCTGCTTTGGTGGCTTTTGACTCTTGGTAGGTGTCGAGCGCCACACTGATAAGCACTATCGTGAAGATGATGGCAGCATCTACTATGTCGCCGAGGAATACTGATACAAAAGACGCGAATAGCAATATCAGTATCAATGGGCTTCTCAAGTGAAGAAGGAACTCAGCGACTCCAGTCCGTCTTTTCCTCTTGGCGAGTTCATTGTAGCCATAAGTTTCAAGACGTTTTTGTACCTCTTCTGCCCTGAGGCCTGATGGGGATGTCTTGAGACGATGGTATACCTTCTCAACTGCTAAACCTAGAAGTTCTTCTGCATCCGCCATGGTCGGCTCCCCTGGCTACATACTTGAGTCGCCGGTTTACTTTTCCCTAAAGACGGCGGATTCTTTTATACGCTTTGCTGTTAACTTATCTAGCATATAGAAATTCAGTTTTGCCGCACCGAACTTTAGACTCAAGAGGGATCACGAGGTTCGCTAATTCATACAGTGAGGAGTGCTAGCGCGCTACACCACCATGTTGGGTCAACACGATCGGCGAACAAGAATGGCAAAAGTTCTTAACTGTAATGCGCTGATCACGTGAATCATCGGAGGCTCGAGAGTTGATTACACACGCCAAATTCGAGAGAGCACAGAGAAGCACAAAAGAAATGCTTGAACGCGCAGGCATCATCATCACTCCTCAGGAGACCTCACGAATCGAGGTGGCAGACCTTGGACTCGGCGACCTTGAACATATAGGGGTGGAATTAGTTGTTTACGTCAACACGGAACGCGTCTGCGCCAAGGAGCTTGTGCTCTTCCCTCGCCAGATATGCCCAGAACATAGGCATCCACCTGTCGGAAATGATCCCGGCAAGGAGGAGACGTTCCGTTGTCGGCGCGGAATAGTCTATCTCTACGTTCCTGGAAATCCCACATCCGCACCCAAGGCCATTGTTCCTCTTAAATACGTACGAAACTTCACTGTGTGGCACGAGGTAATACTGCAACCTGGTGATCAGTACACATTACCTCCAAACACGTTACACTGGTTCCAAGGTGGAGACGATGGAGCCGTGGTGTCTGAGTTCTCGACGCGAAGCCGAGATGAAAATGACATTTTTACTGACTCAAAGATCAAACGTGAGACAGTCATTGTCGACGAAAACTGACCTCAGATACAATTTGGCTGTTGACAGGATCGCAGAAGAAGGAAGGTATCGGGTTGAGCGAGCTAGAAAAATTGGCAAGTAGAATCGAGGGGCAAGAACGCACTTTGGAGCTGCACGCTGGTCCCGCCTGCATTCTCATATTGCCCCGCGGGGGGCGGGTGATCGGTGTAGACCTCGGAAATGGAAACTTGCTATGGGTGAACCCGAGAATCGAAGATGTGATTCTTAACAGAGAATGGAACACAGGAGGAATTCGCACTTGGGTTTCACCCGAACGTGCATTTTTCTACGACGACCCAGAGAATTTTGAAGGCTGGAGGTGCCCCCAAGGCATAGATCCGGCGAAATACGTGGTGGCGAAGAAGGAGAAAAAAGCAATAGAGTTAAGAAGCACAATATCTGCCGAAGACGTGATCTCGAAGCAAACACTAGATGGATACATCAACAAGCGAATTGAGGTAGAACAGGCAGAGCAAGACAAATATGCTGTGCATGCATGCCTGAGAATTCATGACCTTCTGAAAGTGGAGCGCTTCAAATCTCCTTTCGCCCTCTGGTGCCTCGTGCAGATACCGCCTGGTGAAGATGGCTTTGGAATAGCAACTGTCCCTGTTGTGAGGAACGCGCAACCTGTGCACTACTTCAATCCTATCCCAGACTCATATCTTCAAATGTTTGACGACCGAATTGGGTTCACAATCGATGGACAGAGAGAGTTGAAGGTAGGCATTAGACCAGAGGATCTTCCTGATCCAAGCGAGGCTCAACTGAAATATACGTTCCGTAAGAGCGGGATGCACGTGAATGTTGCAATGGCTTCTCGAACTGGCGCTAAGAGCCAGATCGAATGTGTAGACCAAGCGAAGTCTAATCCGAATGGTCCGCGTGCGGTAATCCAGTCATATAATTCCGAGCTGACATCCTCGGGACTGTGTTTCGGTGAATTAGAGATTCAGGGAGCAATGGCAAAAACACGGCAAGAAGGGAATCTCGTCGCAGAAGACGAGATCATAATTGACTTCCTGCTAGAGAATAGATAGCGGCGCAACTCGTCATTCTCATCGACTTAGCGCACAGGGCGCCAAGTGAACACTGAGTACGTCAAACATTGCCTTGGCAGCGTTCCTTTAGAGCTCCGCCATGGGCCACCCTATTCTTCTAAGATAGTTCTCTCGGAAGTCCTTGGTTTGCTCGAATTCCTTGCTTTTTACGAGTTGCCTCTCCAGATGCTCCAGAGCTATACGAAAAGCTGCCTCCACATTCCACCCATCATTTGAGCTGAAAAAGTTGCCTGCCTTTGTTCTAAATTGAAGTCGACAGTTGATGAGTTGCTCACCCTTGTGGTTTGACCCGTAACTCTTCAAATAGACGAAAACCGTCCCGGCTTCCAGGAACCTCCCGTATCTTTGAGCGAAGGACTTAAAGTCATCCAAGATATACTGCTTCTGACTTTCGTCCAACTCAACTCCTTTGGCTGAGAACTGAACTTTGAGGGCTTCCTCCTTAATCTCCATCTGAGCCAATGGTTCTAGGAAATCTCTCTTTGTGATGATGCCTATTGGGAAGTCGTCCTCCACAACAACGAGGGAGTGAACATCGTTCTTATGCATTAATTGTTCTGCATCTTTCAAAGTCGTGTCAGGCGATACGGTGACTGCAGGCTCCGACATGATATCTTTGACTGGACCGGACAAGGTTTTTGTCTTATCTACAGTGAACCCCGAACGCCTGGGGCGCTCCAGGGGCTTGAACAAGTGTTCGACGACATCAATTACGCTGACCATTCCTACGACTTTTCCTTTGTTGAGCACTGGCGCGTGTGAGATGTCGTGCTGTCTGAAGAGGTTTAGGGCTTCTCCGACAGGCTCGTTTTGTTCAACAAAGTAGGGTTTTCTAGTCATTGTTTCTGAGACTTTGCGGTCGCCCCATTGGTTCATGACAACTGCATGAATGATCTGTTCATCGGTGACGAATCCTAGGAGCTTGTCTTTGGTGAAAACTGGGAGTTGTCTGATCTCGCTCTCAATCATCAGTCTAGCTGCTTTGCCAATGCTATCATCTGGAGCCAGCCTAGGTGCCGAACGAGCCAGCGACTGTACCTTAGTTGTAGAGGGGTCTTGCCCTGATCTTGTTATCCACCTTTGCGCCAACATACCACTGTATCTGCCTTTGCTGTCAAGCACCACTAACGCCGGTTGCCTCTCTTTTTGGAATATCTCAATGGCTTTCGAGAGTTTCTCGTCCTCCAGAATGCTAGAGAATGCTTTTGAGAATATGTCTCCGACTTTAGTTGAAGCCATTATTTGTCGCCTCCTTTCTTTCTTGGGTGCAATCTGATTTAAACGTTGTTGTTAAAACGCGCAAAACGCTCTGGGATATTAAAGGAGTCCCTGTAAGAGTTCCGAAAGCGCACCATGGGAAACAACGACGGATTCAAGGCTGCGATACGGCATATTGCGCTGTTCATATATTCTTGCCCAAATTATCCTACCTTCAGCTAGTCTGCTTCTATGAATTCGCTTCGGCGGACACTCGGGCATTGTCACACAATTGGAATTGCTCATCGCAAGACTTATTATGTCGAGCCAGTTAAAGATGAAACTATCTCTCGTGGTTGATGCATCAACGCAGATGTTAGAAGCCCAAATATAACAAAAGACCCGAAGAATCTATCAGATTGAATCTCGGAGGGCGCTACAATGCAGATTTGGAAGATCTTACTATTAAACCCAGCTAAGGATTGGAGCAGATTTTTGAAGGAGAAAGCGATGTTCATAGGCCAGTTCGGACCCGAAGATCTCTCTGAAATGGATAAGTTCAGTTGCAAAGAAGACTTGGAGGAGCTACTTTCCGAAGGTGCAGCCAGCCAACTATGGGAGTTCTCCAATGAAATCAAGGTTGGCGACATGGTCATTGCCGCAAGCGCTAAGAACATACTTGGTGTCGGAAAGGTGTCAAGTGACTATACTTACGAACCCATTTTCGATCCTAAGGACGAGTGCTACCACAAGTCACATATTAGACGCGTCGATTGGGTCGAAATAAAACCTAGTTTGAGTCCTACATCGGCAGATCCATTGTTTAAACCTTTGCCAAAAGGGTTCGAAAGCCTTAACCAACAAGTCCAAATAGTGGAAGTGATGGAGGACGACTGGGAAACCATTCTCAGCAAGTATCCTAAGATCAAAGAGGCAAGCAAGAAGCTGGCTGCTTGATCTTCACGAGTTAACCGCCTTGTCAGATAACGTGCTCCTCACCACTTATTTTCAAAAAGCGTTAAGACACAAAGAGCGACCTTCTGAATGACCTGCCCCATTCAGTTACCTCTTAGGTTTTCAATTGAGCAATGTGCGCGTTGGAGGGTTGGAGCAATGAAGCAACTTAGGATCGGACACCTTTCGACTGCATACCATACTGCCTTCATTTTAATGGGTGGCGAATGGATCGAAAGTAAGATGAACGTCGAGGCGAATTGGCGTCTGTTCCCAACTGGCCCCGAGATGATAAAGGCCCTTACTAGAAAAGAGTTGGACATCGGGTATATTGGGCTGCCCCCAGCCATGATAGGAATCGACAAAGGTCTGGAAATTAAATGCGTTGCTGGCGGACATATCGAAGGCACAGTCTTTACTGCGTTAAAGAACTTCAAGACACTCGGTGAGTTGGGAACAATAAACAAAGTGTTGAGCCAGTTCAAGAGCAGAACAATAGGAACGACCACTAGAGGCTCTATCCACGACGTGATAATCCGGCGACTAATAGATCAGGCTGGACTCCAAGAAAAGGTTCATGTAAGGAATTTTGAGTGGGCCGACTTCATACTTGAAGCCATGGAACAGAATGAAGTAGATGGCGGATGTGGGACTCCTCCACTAGCTGTTCTGGCTGCAAGGTATCTAGGTGGAAGGATAGTCCTGCCGCCAAATGCAATGTGGCCGCATAGCCCCAGTTATGGCATCGTAGCTACTCTCGAGACGATAAAGGAGTCCACCGATATGCTGCAGGGATTCCTGAGATTGCATGAGAAAGCATGCAACCTCGCAAGAGAGAAACCGCAAGAGGCTACCAAGATGGCCCTCAGGGCAATAGGAATACTTGACAAGGATTTCCTGCTTGATGTTCTAAAGGTTTCTCCGAAATATTGTGCAAGCCTTCCTAATGAGTACGTAGAGTCATCTCTGGCGTTTGTGCCTGTCCTGCGCGGGATGGGGTACATTTCCAAGCCTTTGGTGAAAGCAGATATATTTCAGACAGACATCATTGAAAGAATTCACAAAGAAAAGCCTCACTACGACGACCCAGGCAAACTTGGCTAATCGAATCAGCCACCGGCAATGGGAGGCATTATTGCCAGGACACTTCCAGCGTTGAGCTTCGTCTTGAAGCCTTCTGGTCCTTCGATATTGCGTCCGTCCACAAAGAATAGTAACCTCAACCCTCTATGGTCTCTTCCCGAGAAAATCAACCGATCAAATTCCTTTCCATACCTTGTGCTTAGAGTCTTGAGTACATCTTCCTCCGTCGAACCTTCCTTTGCATCTAGTTTTTCTTCTCGCATCCCTGTTATGTTG
>JAHPYV010000068.1 GCA_019058495.1 Promethearchaeati archaeon | reverse complement strand
GTCTGCGAAAGGGAGAAGCTCAAGCACCTTGATGCCTCAGGTTTGGGGCAACTCATTATCTACAGTTCTCGCCTAGCGGAGGATCAGAAGAAGCTCTCAACGAGATTTGGCGAGATCGCCGACATCATAAGGGAAGCTAGCTACTACGCAATTCAGGACAAGTCTGAATTCATAAGTGCAAAGCAAGTGAAGAAAGCGATTGACGAAAGGTTCTACCGATCAAGCCTAGTTCAGGAGAAAATACGTGAGTATATTGAGAGGAACGTCATTCTCATCGACACCGATGGTGAAGCAGTAGGACAGATTAACGGCTTGTCAGTCATGAGCGTGGGTGACTTCACGTTTGGCGCACCTTCGCGTCTCACAGCAAGCATTGGACTCGGAAAGGAAGGAGTAATCGATCTTCAGAGGGAAGCGAAACTCGGAGGACCAATACATACAAAGGGCGTATTAATACTGAGCGGCTACCTCACCGAAAAGTATGCACAAGACAAACCGCTAAGCCTCTCTGCCCGGATAGCCTTTGAACAGAGTTACGGCATGGTTGAGGGAGACAGTGCATCAAGCACGGAATTGTACGCTCTCCTCTCTGCCCTTTCAGGAGTGCCCATCAAGCAGAACTTCGCGGTGACAGGTTCAGTGAATCAGAAGGGCGAGGTTCAGGCAATCGGAGGAGTGAATGAGAAAATAGAGGGATACTTCGAAGTCTGCAAAGTCAAAGGACTAAATGGGACACAAGGAGTACTCATACCCGAAAGCAATGCACAAAATCTCGTGTTAAAACAAGAAGTTGTCGACGCCGTTAAAGCAGGCAAGTTCCACATATATCCTGTTAAGACCATCGACCAAGGTATTGAGATGCTTACGGGAGTTAAGGCAGGAACAAGACACAAGGATGGAACCTTTGACGAAGGAACAATAAACTGCAAAGTCGACAAACACCTGAGAACTATGGCGAATGAATTGAGGGAGTTTCCAGAGGCTGGCGCTGGGAGGAAGAAAAAGGAAGAATCCGACGAAGGAGAAGAGGAAGAAGAGAAAGAGAAGTAGACTATCCTCCCTAGCCTTTTAATTATCCAAAGGATTCTGAATTGACAGTGGAGGGAGATCAATGCTGTTTCTTGCAACTCATGCTCACAATTCTTCAGATTGCCCGTACATCAGACGTGAAGGCAAATCAATGATTAAGAGAATCTTCTCAGATGAAAACATGAAGAGACACAGGATTAGAATAGTAGGAGCCTATGTGAGCTGCCCTAAGAGCAGCGGCGAAGAGCATAGGAACATTTTTATTGTTCAGGCTGACAACGCAGCAGCTGTGACGAAGTTCTTCGGTCCTATGTCGGTTGACTTAAGAAATGTGACGCCATTCGGCGAAGTGCTCAAGACTCTCTGATACTACCTAAGTAAACTGCTCCTGAGCGAGATACCGAAACCACATTGACGCGGGTACGGGCGGGCTCACTCTCTTCTTTTGGATGGTGACTCGAGTATTTTGCCCCAACGCTACCTAGGTTTGTGACATGGAGTAAAACGGTACGCAACGTCCTATCAATCCAGAAGTGGAATTTTCTATCCAAGGGCAACCTAGTTAGTCATTTGGACGCGCCAGAAGAATGCCTTCGACTTTAGATCTTCTCTTGGTGGAAACTTTTCCGCTAGGAATGCGTTTCCTTTTGTTGACAATTCTGTGGGAGAAACCCAGTATTTTGATGACTTGAGTTCCTCCTTCTTAGGAATCCATTCTTTCCATTCTTTAGGCAACCACTTCTGTTCGTAGAAGAGCATCAGTTTCGTCAAATATTCAATCTTGTCTTCGTCTTCAATCCATTTATTCATTGGGTCATGAAACATTGCTCTGTTAACGAGATTTGGGTCGTTGCCCAATCCGGCTTTGACTGTGAGAGATTGCTGTTCGCAGTGTGGTTTGAGGTAGTCTGTCACTTTCTTGGGGATGTGAATTCTCTTTAGTGGGCGTATCTCGCCGTACTTGAAGTAGCCGGGAATCTCAACAATACAGTTGTTTGGAAGTTCGGGAACCGTTCCGTTGTTCAAGATATTGACGACGTACTCAACTGGCTGATCCCGTTGCCAATCTATAGTCATCTCCATTGCCCATTCACCTTCCTTCCTTGGACCAGGCAGAGGAATCATCCCCTTTGCCCACAATCTAAACGCTGAATAGACAAGGCGACGCTCAGCATGCACTGCCCAAACACTCCTAATCGATGGAAAACTCCAATACGGGCACTGATCCCTCTTCTCGTGGTTGAAGGCGTTGTAGTAGTCTGGTAGAAACTCAGCTACATGGCGTGCGCCAGGATATGGGAAGTAACCAGTCTTCTCAAGCAAATAAAAGTTGAAACCGTTAGCAGCATCTCTGCCGCGAAAACGGTCAAGAACTAGCTGGTGCGCGTTTTCTCGCAGAACTGGATAGAGATCTTCGCCACTATGTTCGATTCTTGTGAGCCATCCGAAGTGATTTAGTCCAGCGTATTCTACATGTATGTCTCTCCAGTGTTTGATATGTTTTCCAGCTCTCTTATTGTAGAATCGTCTTAGAACCTTCATTCCATTGAATAATTCATGGCAAAGACCAATGAACTGAACGTTGGGAGCAGCCGTTCGAGCTGCCAGAGTGCAACTCGAAACAGGGTTCGTGTAACTAAGCAATGGAGCCTTTGGGCACAGTTTTTTCATATCTTTCGCAATCCCAGCGCATACTGGACCGCTTCGCAATCCGCGGAAAAGTCCGCCTGGCCCAACTGTATCACCTGTGTTCTGGGGAATCCCAAATTTTAAGGGCAGGTAGAGATCAAACCATTCGGCAGCTTGCAGACCAACTGAAATACTCTTGTACACGAAATCTGCGTTCTCCAAAACTGTAGCCCGATCGGTCGACGACGACACGAGAATATCTGATTCCTTGTAGTGTTTACTTCGAGCGCCGATCCGTACCATTCGTCTGAGAATCTTAGTCATCAGGGATAGAGAGTAGGCATCAATGTCACATAAGGCGACTTCCATAGGAAGTAGTTCAGTCGCATTAACAATATTCCTGAAGAAGCCAAGGCTGAACCGAAAAGAACCTGCTCCTATGTAAGCGAGCTTGAACCGATCTGCCATGTAGAGTTAATTCAAATGATCTGTCTTATCTCACTTTCTCCAACAGCGAAAGGCTAACGAGCCGGTGTCCGATTGGAGAAGTACTGGCTTAAAGAGAAGAAGAATTAGAGGTTGCTTCCGCGCACCCGATATGATCCTCTGCGAAGTGAGTTCGGCTAAGCCCATCAACCACTATTTCGTGTCTCTCAAACTAGCCTGTCTCTTCGATAGGAGAGGCATACTCACCAGTATGAAGGCAATAGCAGCAAAGGCTAATGGTATCGAGAAAGGATTACCAGATGGAGGCGGAAGCATATAAATCCAGAAGAAGTAGAAAATAGGGGCTATTTGGATGGGCGCCTGCTGGATCGGCCTCATGTTGGCGGCTTGCCCAAACTCGAACGACTTCTGCAACCTATGTACCCCCAGAACCTCACACGGTGGGCTGATTGCTATTGCAGCAATGAATATGACTAACTCAGTTAACGCGAATGCTCCCGTAAGAATATGCACAACAATTGCCATGATGAGAGCAAACCAGAAATTGTTAATCGTCGTCAGTAGGCCCGAATCAACCGCATATAAAACGTCTTTCTTACCTGCGCCAGCTCTTCGAAGGAGAAAGCAAATTAACGAGCCCAAGGCAACAGCCAGCGTGTAGATCATCAGCCTCGTGAAAAAATCTGATCCTATCAAATATTGGTAGTCGGTGATATCGATTTCCAGTCCACTATACGCAAGAGCGAAAATCGCGGCGACCATTAAGAATATACCAATTACCTCTGAAGTCTTGAGTCGCTCCTTCAGAAACTTCACTGATGCCAGCGCCAGCCAAATAAGTCCAGTCGCCTCCAACCCAGGAAGTAGGGCTGGACCAATGAGGAGAACTGCAGGTATAGAAAAGATCATGGGCAAATAGCCGTTTACAATAAACCCGAAAAGCCACAGCCTATTCTTTAGTAAACCTCTTGTTACTTTCTTGCCCACTGGTAGCCTGTTGATCGCCATTTTTTGGAAAAGTATTCCGATATTGTTTAGGAAACCGTCAATGAGCGCCAGCACTATACCTACGATGTACCAAAAGGGATCAATAGGCATGGTGAGGTAGGATGCGTTCACACTCTATTTATACGTTGCTTCTCCCGGATCGGGGAAATCTTGATAGGAGCCGAGACAAGGGATACAGAGTCATTCCCGAAACACTGATCAGGACGAAGGACCATGAGAAAAATCCTGAATGTCGGAGTAATCGGCGCTCGAACCGATTTAGCCAGGCATCACGTCTTATGTTAAGAGTGCCGGCCAGCAACTATTCCGTAGAGTACAGCCAAACCCATCCATCCAGCCCCGAGCACAACTGAGAGAACCAAGTTAGTTAAGCCCAGTAATCCTGCCTGATCGGACAAGTAATAGGCATAGATCGAGAGCGGAAGATAGAGCAGAACGGCTGTTACAACGCCAGGGTTATACCTCCTGAGTTTCACGGTTCCACCAATGTGAATGAGAGCATTAATGAATTGCAGAGCCGCGATCGATAAACCGAATATAATGAATGATGCGTTCAAGAGCGCTGCCAACACGCACAAAAGAATGAAGATGCCGTTGACCAAATAGAACGCACCCATTGTCGTATGACCAATAGGGCTATGAAAACTATTCACAAACTTGGCCCAACCGCCAGCGTATTCTTCCACCACATGAGCCGCCGAAACAGCCAGGACAAGCCAGAATATAGTCTCTACTGTGACGAAGCTCAGGTATCTCCCCCCAAACCACCATCAATGGAACGTTCATGAAGCTTTCTCGCATGGAGACCCCTCAACTTGTTGAGGGGAGGAAATGCGATCCTTTCTTGGTCTTCCTACAGTCCGCTGCCTCTGCTCCTGAATATAGCGCCTGACAGTCTCCGCAGAGACATGTCCCACTGTCCCAAGGTAGTAACTGGGACTCCAGATGTGACCATGCTCGAACATCGTGCGCAGGGCGGAGTGCCTCTCGAAAAGAACCTTTGCAGTCGTCCCTTTCAAGACCTTCACGATCCCCGTAGGAGACTCGGTTGGCGGCGCCTCGATGAAGAGGTGTACGTGGTCCGGCATCACCTCAATGAACTTTATGCTCCATTCGCGGGCCTCGGCTATTGAGTACAATGAGGTTCGCAGTGTTTTCAGAGCAGACTCGGGTAGAGTCTTCCTGCACTTGGGACACCACACAATGTGGTAGGCCACCTCCCAGACAGCAGATGTGCTTCGACGCGCCTCCATGTTAGTATGCCTCCGCAAGGTAGTATATGTACCATATGGTGTATATATTCCTTTATGCAGCGAACCATCACCGTCAAGCTAGAAGACAACCAAGCCGTGACGGATACTATTAGATTCTTCAATGAGTGCTGCAACTTCTTTCTCAGAGTCGGTTTTGACAGCAAAACACACTCTAAGAGAGTGCTTCAGGCACTGGGCTACAGGGAGGCAAGGAAAAGGTGGCCTCGCCTTCAGTCGTCCGTCGTTCAAGGAGCGCGTGACTGTGCTTGCGACATGCTCAAGCGCGAAGGGCTCAGGAAACTCCCTCTCAAAAAGCCTTGGTCGAGTGCACGCTTCAATCAGCGGACATTCAAGGCGTACCTTGACAGCGCGCGCCTATCCATAGCAACAGTTAGTGGCAGGCAGAGAGTACGCCTTAGGATCCCTGAATACTTTCTAAGGTACTCTGGCGGAAAAGTCGTCTCCCTTCGGATCAGGCTCTGGAAACGCATACTCTACGCAGACCTCGTGGTCGAGCTGTCCGCCGCCGTAATTCCCGGAAACCTCCAGAGTCGGCCACTCGCAGTGCTTGGCGTCGATAGGGGAGTAGTTAGCGCTGCAGTAGCCTCCAACGGTGTTTTCTTCAATTCAAGGGCGATTAGAAGGGTTCGTGGCAGGTATGCCTATTTGCGGGCGAGGTTGCAGGCTGCAGGCACCCGCTCAGCGAGGCGCCACCTCAGGCGACTCTCTGGACGGGAGAGACGGTTTCAAGCTGACATCAACCACCGCATCGCGAAGCAGGTTGCCGTCATGGACCATGACGTGCTGGCGCTGGAAAAGCTTAGAATAAGGAGGAACAAGCAACAGGGGCGGAGATTCAATAAGGCGCTAGGTGGCTGGGCCTACGCACAGCTTGAATCCTTCCTCAGATACAAGTGCGAGGAGACCGGGAGGATAGTGGTGCTTGTTCCTCCTGAGAACACTAGCCGCATATGCTCCCGTTGCGGGAGTCTCGGAAGGCGGCATGGCAGCACGTTCAGTTGCCCGTCGTGTGGCATAATTCTGAACGCCGACTTGAACGCTGCGCGGAACATCGCTCAGCGGGGCAGAGCTCTGTTGGGCAGGCTGACCGTCAACCAGCCAATCGTAGCAGGCGCTGATGCGGAGGATGCAGGAACGGCCGCGGAGTCCAGCTACAAGCCCCCTGTTGAAACAGGGGGTAGTTGACTTGTTTAATCCCTTGCGACCATCTTAGTCACTAGTCTTGGTTCGTTTGCGTGGCTTGAATTCCCGTTCAACATATTCCAAGACGTCCATCCAGTCATCGAACCACTCGGCTCTGTATCCACTGGAGTCCTTGATTTCCAGCTTCCATCGATAGTAGATATCATCGAGATACTCGGTTATGTCTATCTTTCTGAGTTCATCCACGATCGATCACCTTTCGCCGTCCTCGAACAGTCCTTTAAATAATATGCTTAACATACAATTATCTCTTTCTAATTGTTGTACGGAAGTAATGGGACGTGTTCAGTCGTACTTGCGAGGTATTCCAACGAAATGACTGATGATATATACTAAGGGTGGGCTTATTCTCAAGTGAGGCTGCATTATTTAGGAGAAGCGTGGCATGTCATCGTCGAAGGAATGGGCAGGAAGCGCTCTAAGTGATTCGGGACTGAATTTTGAAATTCTATGGTATGATTCGCTTGGAGCGAAGTCAAGCTCGGTCCTTGTTCAAACACCTGATGTGGGCGTCCTGATAGACCCTGGAGCATCTGCGATGCAGCGTGGTTTTCCCATATCGCGTGTAAAGAAGGCTTACTACAGGTTGAGGGCCCTAAGAAGGATAAGTGGCGCAGCGCACAAGGCACAAGTCGTGGTGATCTCGCATTACCACTTCGACCATTTCTGCCGTCTCGATTTGAAGAGTCTCGACTCAGCTGCGCTCTACAGAGGCAAGACTGTTTTCTTGAAGAATCCCAACCAGTTCGTCAACTTCTCGCAGTGGGCGCGAGCTCGGACGTTCTTCAGCCAACTCATTAGCAAGTTTGGACAAACAAAGCTTGACAAGGTGTTGCAACCCGCGAGTAGCACTGTGTTTCCTAGCCCTGAGGAGTATATGCCTTTGGCTTTTGGGAAGGTTTTCCCAGGTTATCAAGAACGGAGAGAGGAGATTCTCGACAAGGGTAGGAAGTGGTTCAAGAGTGTTTCCAAGATGTGGGCTTCAAATCTGTGGATACCTCAACTCAGGTTCGACGACACCGAGTTCAAGTTCATGGACGGACAGAGAGTCGAGATCGGTAACACCATCCTGAGGTTCACCCCGCCACTTTTTCATGGAGTAGAATATGACAGGCTTGGATGGGTCTGTTCCACTCTCATCGAGCATAACGGCGTGAAGCTGATTCATACGTCTGATGTACAGGGACCTGTCATCGAAGACTTGGCTGAGTGGATAGTCAGTGAAAACCCTAATGTGGTGTTTATTGACGGACCACCCACATACCTCCTTGGTTTTGTTGTCAACAAAGTGAACTTCACTCGGGCGATCGAAAACGTTTGCCGCATCATCCGCGAAGCAGACAAGACAGAGCTAATTATCTACGATCACCATCTAATGCGGGATCCATTGTTCAAGAAACGGGTTGCAGATGTCTACAAAGTGGCTGAGGAAAACCACAAGCGCGTTATTTCGGCCGCAGAGTATCTTGGCCAAGAAATCGTAGCTCTGAAGACTCGTAGATACCCCCACCCCCATAATGTTCGTTGTCAGCAAACGTTATTAGTATGATACTTCAGAACTCCTGAAGCAACCCCTCAACAATTCTGCGGAGTACGATACTCGTAACTGCTTCCATCGGAGGCTCGTGTCGAGTTGGGAAAAGGTAAGATCATACTTGTTATCGCCCTTTCGATAGTGTGGGGTTTCAACGCTTGGGGGCTTGACGCCTTCTTCAGAATCTCAGACATCTTTTTGCTGCGATTCTACACCGATATACTCCAGATCGGCTTGCTGCTTGCGGTATTAGCAATCGTTAACGCGATTGCAACTTTGCCTACAGGTCGGGTGGCCGACATCTTCGGAAGAAAACGTCTCATCATTGTGGCGTATATTGGGCTCGCCGTGTGCTTCTTTAGCTACACCTTCGTGGGAGGATCAAGCAGCATCGTTTCAGTAGACCTGATCCTGCCGTTTCTGTATCTCATCGGTATTGCAAGAATGCTTTTTACCGCATTTGCTTACATTGGGAACTTGACCTGGATTGTGGACCAGACTACGGACGAGAACAGAGGAAAGATGGTATCAGCGTATACAATGCTATCAGGGATCGGTGCAATCGGCGGACCAGCCGTAGTGGGAGTGATCTATGCATTCTTTGGCGCAAATATGACTTTCATGCTAGTTGGATTGATTCAGTTCTTTTTGGCGATTCCGATTCTAGCGATACCTGAGACGCAGAGATTGAGAACTGGCAAAATAGGAAAGAACGTAGCCGCTACAGAACATGAAAGGCTCAGGGGAGTAACAGAGATACTGCATGACAGACCTCTTCTCGCGCTCGGAGTATCTGCAATGTTTTCATCTTCGATTGGAATACTACTTCTGTTCTACATGCAGCCCCTTTTCACGGGCTCGCCATACTTCCTCTCGCTTGCAGAGACATCAATCCCAATGGCGTTCATGGGAGTTCTCACAATGGTAGGATTCGTTACAGCCGGAGTGATCATTGACAAGAAAAAGGCTAAGAGAGGGCTTTTAATCGCAAGCCTGTTGATAACCGAAGTACCCATTGCAGTTCTCCTGATGACACCTTACCTATCTTTCATGCAGAACATATTTGCACTAGTGCTCTTCATTGGATTCATTGGCTTAGGTCAGGGCTTAACGACTCCCACGTTTCTAGTGATTGCAAATGACTTAGCACCGAAAGGCGAGAGAGGAACAGAACTCGGAGTCTTTCAGGGCATCACAAATTTCAGCAACCCTATTGGATACGCTTCAGGAGGCTACCTGGCTTTCGCCATTGGATTCTCAGGAATTATGCTCGCGGGCGCAGTTTACACACTGTCATCTTTGCTTTTCGTTTTAGCAGTGCTAAGAAAGTCGACGCTAGCAGCAAGAGGAATCAAGTAAAGTATACGGAAGGGAAGTGACGCGGACGGAGTCACACCATTGTTACGCTCCCTCTCCAATGTTTTTCTGGGTAGATTTCAAGATGCACCCAGTTGGAACGTTGCTTAGCATGTTTTGGCAAAACGTTATTAGGAAGGTGCCCAGACAAATCTCTAACGCAACACGAACACAGAAGCAAAAGATCAACAAACTCCGCAGAATGGAGGTTTTCGTAAGAATATGAGCAAAGGCAAACTGGCGGCACTCATAACCCTCGGAATCATATGGGGGATTCTCACCTATGGACTTGACTGGTTCTTCACAGACGAGAACATGGTAACGCACACATTTGCGACGACGTACACGCAGATTGGTATCCTTCTCGCAGTTACTGCCCTCATCAACGCGGTCGTAATGCTGCCTTCAGGCAGACTAGCTGACAGGATTGGTAGAAAACCTGTCGTCATAGTCTCCTTTGTTGCGCTCGCTGTATGCTACTTTTCATATACTTTTGCGCTCGTCTACGAGCCAATGCCAGTCCTTTACGTTGTCGGTTCTATAAGAATGGTTTTCGCAGCTACAGCTTGGGTTGCACTGCTAGCTTGGGTTGCAGACAGTAGTTCGGAGAAGAATCGAGGCACTGTAATGGCAGCCCTCACTGCTGCCTTAACAGTGACCAACATCGCCGCACTGGGGGTAATCGGAGTGGCATATCAGTACACTTCTCCGTACATGATCTTCATTCTTGTTGCAGCAGTCCAGTTTATCGAAGTGATCCCGCTGTTATTCGTTTCCAGAGTAGGCAGCGCCCACCCGACTCTCAAAAGTAAGAGCATAAAACCAACGAAAGGCGAGAGATTAAGGACTTGGAGAGAAGTGATTCACGACAGCCCGCTAATGTTATTGAGCATCTCAGCGATGCTAGCTACAGCACCTGGCATACTAATACAAACACAAATTGTTCCGTACGTGGAGATTGCATACGGATTCACGCTCGCGGAGGTATCTATACCCTTGGCTTTCATGTTGCTTTTCACGGGGCTTGGCTTCGGCATATCTGCAGTGGTTATTGACAAACTCAAGATTAAGAGAGGACTGCTAATCGGGAGCCTCATCGCCACCCTGATACCACTTTTATTCCTCTACCTAACCCCCTATCTGGTCTTTATGCAGAGCCTCATAGCGCTCATCATATTCTTCGGATTGTTTGGCTTAGGTGTCGGCGCATCGACACCTACGTACTTGGCTATAATGGCCGATCTTGCACCGACAGCAGAAATGGGGACTGAAATGGGAGTTTTCCAAGGAATCTTGAACTTCAACTACGTGATAGGAAGAGGTTTGGGCGGTCCGCTATGGGATGCCGGTGGTCTGCCGCTTGGAATGCTCGCTAGCATGGCGCTGGTGCTGATGGCTCTGGCTCTAGTTACTGGAGCAGTGAGACGATCCGTCTTCGAAGCGAGGAAAGAAAAATGAGGAATGCATGACTGAAGAACAGAGGACGAGAAAAGTTTAGCTTCTCCTTGTTTCGCCTCATCCACTTTTTTGGAATCAAGATGTAATGAAGAGTTGAGAATTTGGCTAGCTCCTGGCATCGAGAGATCTGACGATCACTCTGACCCCTAGCCTTCCATCGCACAAAGGGGTCTGGCAACAATTCTGTGCTTCGAAGGATCGTTAGCGTCCGGGGCAACCGAGGTCTATCCTTGCGTAGCCCAGAAACACTTGTCCTAACATACTGCCTTGAAGAACCTAGAAGAAGGTTGGTTGTCGCTCGATCTTCGTTTTTGGCGGCTCTATTTTCATCGTTTCCTCAGGAGATAGGACTTCAACGAGGTCGTATTTTCTGTTACCCATGCCAAGTTTCTCAGCGAATTCTGTTGCCAAGTATGGGTTTTTCATTGGTCCATGTATTCGCTGGAATGGGTGAAGATCAGCACTTGGATCGAGGTTTACATGCTTGAAGTATGGAGGTATGCTCTTTTCGATCAGGCCCGCTTTGGCTATGAGATCTAATGTTGCTGTTTCAATTGCAACGATGTCTCGACTGCCAACAACGCCGACTTCTGGTACTACGACTGGTTGAGCCATTCCTAGGCAATCGCAATATGGCGTAATTTGCAGCATGAAATTAATGAAGAATCTCTTATCCTTATCAAACCTTTCAAGTACCTGCTTCGCGGCGACCGCCAGCGTCTCCTGGAACAATGTGAAGCTCTCTTGGTTTATCTCCAAGCAGCCGACATCTCTGTCGGTCTCAAGGCACTCCATGCACTGGGTGCATTCATGGATGTCAATGATTAATTTGTGTTTCTTCTCGTCGTATTGTATGGCATTGTATCCACATGACTTTGCCAGTTCTTTTGCATGTTCGGGGGTGCATTTCTTTGAGTCCCAGCGCTGGGCCTGATAAGCGATCGGATGGATCTTCGCCCACCTTGTAGGGCGAGAGTACCCGCCAAGTGCCAAGTTCTTGATCGCCCCGCCATAACCACTTGCGCCATGACCCTTCGCGTGGCTCAAATCGATGAGTGCATCCGCGTCGTGGAGAACACCACCCATGTCAAAGTTCTCGACGCCTCTGAAGTTCACTTTAGTCTCGTAAGTGTACTTGTCCTTTACACCTGCCACCGGAATGAGAGGGCAGCCACAAGTTTCCTGCGTGTAACCGCGATCCACAGCATTGTAGACTGAAGTCGGGTTATCTGTAATGAAAGGATAACCACCAGTCTTATGAACTGCTTTGACAATCTGGCGCACAAAGTAAACGGGAATCGTTTGATATCCTGAATTATAGCCGAGGTGCATTTTGATAGCTACCTTATCGCCAGCCTTAATGGAAGTGAAATCAAGCAGTTCGACTATCTTGTCAACTTTCGGCCCTAATGATGCGAATTCACCTATTTTGCCATGTTGTATTGAGCCGAAATATACTTTCGACGTTTCTGTAGTCATGATCCTCGCCTCCTAGTTCTGCAACACAGACAACTAGTTTGATCTCATATTTCCTCGCTTGGTTTATATATCGTTGCTGCATCGCCTGGCTTCATCCCTTTCCTAAAACAAGCAAAGCAGAACCAAAAGTAGAAAACGAGTCTAATCATCGGCATTGATTTACTCAAATCTGATTTCCTACTCATATATAACCATGACAGTTTTCCATATGCTCAAGCACCGAAATAACTATCAGACAACACACAGGTGGGGTTCCGTAAGAAAACAAATGAGTAATAGGAGGGATACAATCTGAACAGAAAGTTCGCTTATTAGCTTGCATTATTATCAATGCTATTGGTACTGACGATTGCAGTAGCTCCCACATCTGCGGCCACTTACACAAATGTTGGCGTTAAGCCTGGGAGTTCGTCAATCTACGCCAC
Organism: Promethearchaeati archaeon; assembly: GCA_019058495.1. Taxonomy (GTDB): domain Archaea; phylum Asgardarchaeota; class Atabeyarchaeia; order Atabeyarchaeales; family Atabeyarchaeaceae; genus JAHPYV01. The sequence continues at coordinate 191 of JAHPYV010000068.1, read as the reverse complement.
GACCTTTTCGCCAAGTTGGGGGACAACTGTCAACAAGACTGTCATCATGATATCAGCTGTCATCACAACAGTAGTATTCGAAAACGTAACTTACTACCTCCCTAATAATGCCGTCCAAAGCGCGAAGAGTATATCTGTCGACGTGACATTCTCTGATTTCTACTCGATGCAAAGCATAATCTCATCAGGAC
>JAHPYV010000067.1 GCA_019058495.1 Promethearchaeati archaeon | reverse complement strand
GATGCGTCATTATCTACTTCTTCGTCACTGCTTTTATTGATTCATCTAGGACATCGAGCGCATGATCCACTTGTTCCCTAGTAATGACGAGTGGTGGCTTGAACTTCACTACGTTCCTTACGAGTTCTCCTTTGGATGTAGTGTCAGTCATGCTCAGGTCGAATATGACACGTCTCTTCGTGGCCTCTCCCACTATTGTATTTGCTTCTGCGCTTGCGGGTTCCTTAGTTTTACGGTCTTTAACCATTTCCATTCCAATGAACAATCCTGGTCCTCTGATGTCGCCGATAATTGGATATTTCGGCATGAACTCCTCTTTGATCCTCTTGGTGAAGTATTTTCCTTGTTCCTCAGCGTTCTTCATTAGGTTGAGCCTTTCGATAAGTTCCAAGGTCACGCATGCTGCCGCAAAAGATACAGGATTCGAGCCGAACGTTGAGTGCTCTTCGCCTGGGGTCAAGAACGTCTGTCTCAGTTTCTTGCTCGCAAGTATTCCACCTATTGGGAACCCACCCCCAAGAGCTTTGGTGAAACAGATGACGTCTGGCATTACTCCATAGTACTCCGCCGCAAACCATTTTCCTATTCTTCCAAATCCTGTCTGAGCTTCATCAAAGATCAGTACGATCTTCCTTTCATCACATATTCTTCTAAGACCTTCGAGGAACTTCTTAGGCGCGGGAACTTGACCACCTGGCCCCTGCATAGGCTCCACTATCATTCCAGTAACTGGAACATTAACTCCCCTATCGACCAGTTGCTCAAGCGTCACCAAGCACTCATTGTTACATTGGTCAGGTCCTTCTTCGCCATATGCACACCTGTAGCAGTACGGGTAAGGTGCCTTCATAAAGTGATCCAGTCCAAAGCCCGGGAACCTAATTCCTTCGCGAATGAAGGCGCTTGCGCCTATTGTTGCCAAAGTGCTTCCCTGATAACTTCTAAGAAATGTCACGAATAGTGATGATCCCGGTTTGTTGATCATCGCCAGTTTCATGGCTGCTTCTATAGCATATGATCCTCCTTGGGTATTCAAGCAGACTTTTTTCAGATCGCCTGGAGCGATCTTGGCTAGCTTGTTAAGAAGCTTTATTCTTGGTATAGTCGGATATCCATAGCGAACGTGGTTCAACCTTGACGCTTGCACGTACGCACCGTAGATCACGTCAGGGTTAGATGATCCCACGTTAAGGGTCCAAGCTTGCGACGTGCAATCCAAGTACTCCACTCCGTTTACGTCTCGGATTATCGCGCCGCCCGGTTCACCTTCAAAGAAAATAGTATCATACAGAGGTACCATGGATGCGCGACGCGCTTCATTAACTTCTTCAGGATTGATATCACTTAAGAGAGAAATAATCTCATTCTCAGACATAACCTTCGGCACAACGTTAGGCTTCTTTCTTCTGTCCATTAGCATCCACTTCCCTAAAGCGGGAGAATTCTATATGACATTAAGTCATACCTATCGAGATAAAAGCTTTTATTCGGAAGAAGACATGCCACGACTTCATTGGTTTTCTCAAGAAAGGAATGCAGTTGTCTTCTTGCTCTATTGTCTTGGTTTGGTCTTGAGTGCTCTCCATAACTCTTCTTCTATGAATTCCTCAACAGCCTCTGTCTTCCCAGAGAGTCTTTTCACACTTCTACCCCTGTTCACAATTTCTCCTATTTTCGATACGTCAACGCCAACTTCCTTGATCCTTGCGATCACCTGCTCCTCTGCTTTCTGTGGGACTGTCGCTATGAGCATCCCGCTAGATATGAGCTTAAGGGGATCCACTTGAAGAATTTCGCATATCCTCTTCGTCTCCTGTTTAATTGGGACAAGTTTTTCATCAATGGAGTATCCTACCTTTGATGCCTCAGCGATTTCGTTAAGCGCTTGAAGTAGTCCTCCTTCAGTTGGATCTTTCATACAGTTGACGTAACCAGTCTCAGCTGCAGCTAAAGCTTCTCTGACTACACTGACTTTCCCTAGGAATCCTTGAGCCCGTTTTAGCAGTCCATCGTCTAATGCCACTCTAAGCTCGTCGTAGCGGTCTGAAGCTAGTATCGCAGTTCCCTCCAAGGCAACACTTTTTGTTACGATTATGGAGTCTCCAACTTTTGCTCCGCTCGACAGGATGATTCCTTTTGGTGACGGCTCTCCGATCATAGTTCCACATAGCACTGGTCTCGATACAGCAGAGGTGACTTCAGTGTGTCCACCCACCACAGTTACGCCCAATTCTTTGGCAGCCGAGTCTATTCCTTTTGATATGTCCTCCAAAACATTCACAGTTAGGTTCTCGGGCATTATTATTGTTGAAAGGTAGAAGAGCGGTGTGGCTCCTCGCACTGCAATGTCGTTAGCGTTGACGTGTACAACCAGCCACCCCGCATTCTTCTCGGCGCCTGTTAGCGGATCCGACTTTATTACTAGGAGTTTGCCGTGGTAGTCTACGACAGCGGCGTCTTCCCCGATTGCGGGGCCACTTATAACATGGGGATTCTTAACGCCTGTAAACTTGAAGACTATACTCTTGAGAACGTCATTGGGGATCTTTCCCAGACTCATTTTCTTCTGAACTAACGATGAAGGCGACATTGTTAAAACTCTCCTCTTCACAAGGCTTGCGCCTCGAAGCTACAACCTAGTTACTAGCTCCGATAATAGGATGCTGAATGAATTTGCTGGTTACTCATCCTTATTGCCATTCGCTATACTTGTTGGTCAAAAAACTTCATAAGCTTTGAGGCAAGGAGACCCCTGTTTTCAAACGGGGGAGGAATTGCTCCTCGCTCGGACGGGTGTTCTTAAGAGGGCAGCGCCAACATTTTTGTGGTGGACGAGGATGAAGAGAGAGGTTGTCAAGTCTGTTGAACTGAGCCTGCTCCCGCTGACGTGGGCGAAGCGCGGTCAACTCTCCGTTCTCCTCCGAATACGCCTGCGTCGCCAACGAAATCCTTTCCACGCTCAACTCCAAGAGACCCGCCTCGGAGACGAGTCTCCACCACCTCACCTACACCAAACTCTGCAGGAAGTCCAAGCTCCCAGCTCAACTTGTATGCGCCGCCCGGTGGCTCGAATACCCAGAGCAAAACCCCAAGGAAACGGGTGCCGAAAAGGCCACTGTTCACATAATCGAGAACTTGGTCTATCCAACTGATTTCAGATTCAGAACGCCAAAGACAAGAACTGAGATAGCACCATGTGGGGCAGATTGCGGGGCATGTCCACTTCGCGAACAGTACAAATGCAATGGCTGCCCTGCAACATCACACTATAGGGAAGAATGACAAGAACACACTAATGAACACCAGAATCATTTCCAGAGTCAGAACAGAAGGAAGGGATCTCGGTTTAGACCCAACTCTGCCGTACAAAAGGGTTTGCTTAGTACCATGGAGCATATGTAATCGGAAAGCCTGGTACGAGAATCAGGATCAACGGCGTCACAGTGAGAAGGAATACTGCTGTCCCGATACCGAACTTGTGTCTGGAAGCCCATTGCAGGGCCTCTTCTGAAGTCGGTTTTCGCCCTCGCAAGACAAGTGGGTAGAGAATCTGGGCAACGACAAGCAAGATGCAACCTAGGTTGTATACATAGAAACCGGTCATCAAGCCTAGCCTCACGTGTAATACCTCGGGAAAAGTTATAATGAAATAGCGGTAATCCACCATACTAGCCCATACTAGGAACCAAGATGGGATCAAGAAGAGTAATGTTGCATACGCCAGAATAGAGGAGTTCACAAGAGTCTTGTTCTTTGTGGATCTCACGTGCCTTCTCAGAGAAAAAAGAACCGCGAGATCAAGGGCAACCAAAAGAGGCAAATTCAGGGGAAAACTGTAAGCAAGGAAATAACTAGTGACAATTGGTCCGGCATTCATATCCTCATAGATTACTCCATAGAGAGGCAGCAGAAAACCCACCACCTGCAGAGCGAGTGCTGCCAAAATAAGTGGGATTTGGGAAGCGACAAGTAGCTTTTCCTTATCCAAGTCCTGATCCCCCCTGAAGCTGCATTCCACAGCCAAGGTACTCATAGGGCAGACTGGATCTTGTATCTTTCTCTTACTCATAATGGTGGGGTATGTGGGACGCGGCTATATCTGGATGTCATGCGAGCGTGCATCGAGGCAACGGATTCTATCAATTGCTGAACCGGAGTGATCCAATAGTGGCTGGAAGCATTTGGAACATCAGCTACATGATCTCTATTATCCTTTGGAGAATAGCATGACAGATTACTACTCGCTACACAGATGTGTACGTGAATTGGGAAACGTACTATATCCAGGTGATGGGGAGTTAGAGGGCGAACTTAGAGGGGTTTGGTGCGCTTGATGTTTCAGGGACATTGGGTGATGCGCTTGGTGGGCATGGCAGTGATAATCAACTTGCCTCTGAAGAGTTTTTGAAAATCAAACCATCAGTGGAAGCTCGGATAACGGAACTCAGGAGAAACTAGACAAGTTGACTATGTAGACAGAGAGAAGGGTTATTGCTTGGGGGAAAGGGGCAGTAATTCTGCACCTACTGGGAGTTAGGAAATGTTCATGGCTATTTCAATAGGTGGTAGTTGACCGAGTATTTAAGATATTTGAGGTATGACGCATCAGGCGTGGGTGTACTCGACTTTATTAGATTCTAAGTACACAACTTTGAGTATTCGAGTATGACGTCTAAGACATTCTGAAAAGTATTTTAGGTAAAAAACACACAACAACCCCAATCAGTTTCTAAAGGAAGAGAAGACAAATGGAGAATAGAACACTTTTGACCTTGGGCTTAGGCCAGATTAATAAGGATGATTTGAGGATCGCTGTGTTGTAAGGCTGCGAACCTCGGTGAATTGATCCGAGGTAACTTTTCGGTGCCTAAGGGATACGTTGTGACTACAGCAGCATACGATTCATTTCTCGAATCCCATAATCTTAAAGATACAATCAAGAAATCGCTGATCATTTAGGGAAGAAACATAATCTGAGGGCACGGGTCGGACCCATCGTCCCAGTTCCATTCAAAGACGAAGAAGGAAATCAATCTATTCTGATTCAGTCTTTTGGCAATTTCGAACTGGATGGGTTGAAGGGTGGATACGTACTTTTGAGACGCTCCGTAAAGCGAAAAAGATTTAAAATCCTCATTTAGTAGAGTAAATCGAGATTGATTTGAGCTACGAATTTATATGGATAGTGATATCACTCGATAGTGCGAGAAGGTATTTCGTGTTTAAGTGGAGAAGACCTGAAGAGATACATCTGTTTTGGAAGAGAGCGTGTTTCTAATGAGTAGAAGCTCACAAGTTGATCAAGCTTATGACCTTTTGGAAAGCGTTGACGCCTTTCTAGGCGGCAAGGTCGAGTATTGGGATGCTCTTTGCGATGCACAATCTTCGTGCACAATTCAGAAGGATAAGGTTGACGAACAGATTTCCACTCCAGAACTAACAGGTGTTCTTATCCGCGCTTTCAAAGATGGTGTTTGGTTCTCGTCAAGCACCTACAAAAAAGACAAAGAGACACTCGCCAATTTAGCAAAGAAACTCATTAAACCCGTGCAAAGGTCAAAGAATCCTATTAAACTGAAGCCTTTACGGGCGCAGAAGATCGATAAGAAGCTCCCATTCAAGAAAGACCCAACTGAGATTCCACTCGAGGAGAAGCTCGGGAATGTAAGGAGACTCTACAAGATCGCTTCAGAACTCGACAAAAGGATCATCAACCCTCGCGTGAGATACGCTGATAACAAAATCGAGAGAGTCTTCGTTAATTCAGAAGGATCCAGAATGAGCCAATCTATCACCAGAACCAGAATATTCCTTGTTCCAATTGCTAGGGAAGGCGATAAGATAAGGGCAGATTATATCGTACGTGGCAAGGCAGAGGGGTACGAGGTGATCGAGAAAACTGATTTTGAGGAAATGGCTAAGAAAGCTGTTAAGTCATCTATAGAACTGCTTGGAGCTAAGACCCCTCCGAGCGGAGAATTCATGGTTATTGTTGATCCGGCCATGGCTGGTTTAATAGCACACGAATCGTTTGGTCATGGCCTTGAGGCCGACCAAGTGATTAGAGACCGCTCATACTTGTCATCATTAGTTGGTGAGAAAGTGGCGTCCGAGCAAACGACAATCATCGACTCATCAGTCTTGCCTGGTGCTTGGGGGTCGTACGTGTTCGACGATGAAGGCGTCCCCGCTAGAGAGAACATATTGCTCGAGAAAGGTGTATTGAAAGGGTTCTTGCATGATAGACTTACTGCTTCAGCCCTCGGGGCTGAACCGACAGGCAGTAGTAGAGTTGAGAGTTTCCTAACCAAGCACTTCGTAAGGATGTCTAACACCTACTTCACGTCAGGTGATATGACCCTGGAAGAACTTCTAGAGCCCGTGAAACACGGAGTCATGCTGGTCAACGCTTCATTTGGAATGGAGGATCCTCTAGGCGGAGGAATACAGTGCACGTCGAACAGGGGGTACATGATTGAGAACGGTAAGAAGGCGTCTCCTCTGACTGATATCGCCTTATCAGGAAGCGTGTTGGATCTATTGAAGAACATTGAAGGGGCAAGCAAGGACTTCGAAGTTGACCCGGGCACATGCGGAAAAGGTAGTGAAGATTTCGTGCCAGTTGGAAGCGGAGGAGGATATCTTCGGATCAAGAATGCAATAGTGTCAGGAGGATGAATATATATGGGCCACTACGAAAGCCTGCTAAGAAAAGCAAAGATCGCAGAGTATGATGTCTACTCCCTTAGAACAACTGTCAATGAAATCCAGTTGCGCGGATTCGATATCGAAGCAGTCCGCGAGCCTGTCAATGCTGTAGGTTACGCCGTGAGAGCATTATCGAGGGAAGGTGAGCTTATCGGCATTGGTCTAGCATCATGTTCACAGGAATCAAGGCTAGAAGACTGTATCCACAAGGCTAAGTTCTTCTCGACGCTGAACAAGCAGAAGATGAAGTATGAGCTTCCACAGTCAAAGCCCAGCCCACAAGCAAAAGTTGTTGACAATGCCATCAGAGACAATCCTGTCGAAGCGATCAATGAATTCACAGCCTCAATTCTGGATCTCCTTAAGGGAGAAAGTCAGTCGGCTAAGCCCGTAAAGCCCACATTCGGCAAGATCAGAACGTACCTGATGGAAACAGAACTGGAAAACAGCAATGGTTTGACGAAGAAGAAAGTTGAAACATATTTCTACTTGGAATTAGCTCTCAAGGTCAAGGAAGGCACCAGGATAGCAGAATTTTGGCCTAGGAAGTATAGACGTAGAATCAGTGACTTGAAGGTTGATGAGGTACTGCCACACTGGCTAAAACTTGCAAGAGACACGCTCGACGCTAAGATTGCCCCAACAGGGAAGATGCCGGTCATTTTGAACCCTGAGTCTCTTTGTGATGCAATGGTGCCGACGGTAGGCTACCACAGTGCAGGAGACCAGAAGTTTAAGAATCAATCAATCTTCAACAAAGGAGACCTAGTGGCATCTGAAGAACTATCGATAACCGACGATGGACTATTGGATTATGGACTGTCCTCATCGCCATTTGATGACGAAGGAACCCCGCAACAACGAACACCGGTAATCGAAAAGGGCATTTTCAAGAACTTCATATGCGACCAGAAGTACGCCATGATGATAGGTGAGAAACCCACCGGAAATGGTGTTAAGCCCCTAGGAGGTATGGCGAATCCTCTGGGTAAACACATGTTCTCGATCCTCACGTCTCCGACAAACACGAGTATAAGTCCAGGAACAACAAGCTTCGACGATCTGATTGCTGACGTGAAAGAAGGTGCAATAGTTGAGCAGTTCAGTTGGCTCAATCCTGATCCTTTGTCATCAAGCTTCAGCTCAGAGATCAGAAATGGCTACCTCATAAGAAACGGAGAAGTGAAGCAGCCGATAAAGGGCGGACTTGTCGCTGGCAAAGTATTCGATCTTATGAAGAACATTTCGTGTATATCTAACTCGGCACAAATCGAGTCAGGAGCATCAGCATTTTCAATCGTGGCACCTTACATTAGATTCGAGAACGTGCAAGTTGCAGGCAAGTAATTCCCAAAAACCCTAAAGACAGAATTATAAGTATCTCGCGAAGTATCAACTCTTGTAAGGGAAACTAGGCCAGTCGAGAATATATCCAGAAATGAGGGGCGTGTTAGATCGCAATGGTCGAGAAATTGATTATGCTTCCTGGACCAACCCAAGTTCCTGAGAGAATACTCAAAGCAATGTCAAAACCGATGATTAACCATAGGGGTGCGGAATTCGAGAAGCTTTACGCTAAGATAGCTGAAGGCTTGAAGTACCTGTTCCAAACCCAGAAGAACGATGTCTACCCTCTAACGGCATCAGGGACTGGGGGAGTGGAATGCGTTGCTTTGAATGTTGTTGAAAAAGGAGACAAGGTTATCGTACCGACAAACGGAGAATTCAGTGAACGTTTGGCAGAAGCCTTTGAGAAGGCAGGAGCAGATTTAGTTAACCCCAAATTCGAACTTGGGACTCCAATCGATCCAAATGTTGTTGAGGAAGCATTAAATGATAACAAGGACGCAAAGATCGTAGCCTTTGTATACAATGAAACCGCTTGCGGCGTCAGGAATCCCGCTGAAGAAATAGTGAAGATAGCCAAAGAACATGATGCTTTGATTATCGTAGACGCCATCTCGAATCTCGGTGGCGACAACCTGTACATGGACAAATGGAATGTCGACGCCGTCATAACCGGCTCACAGAAATGTCTTGCTTGTCCTCCTGGACTCTCATTTATTTCTCTCAGCGAAGACTGCTGGAACAAAGTCGAGAAAAGTAAGAAGGAGAAAGAGACAATATACTTCGACCTGCTGAAGATCAAGGAATTCCACAAGAAGAATGAAACTCCTTTCACACCTGCTGTTCCCCTCCTTTACGCGCTTCAAGAAGCTTTGAAAATGCTCAAGGAAGAAGGAATCGAGAAGAGAATAAAGAGACACGCAGACTGTGCAAAATCAATGCGAGAAGGCCTGAAGTCTCTCGGGCTTAAGCCCTTCCCTAAAGACGAGAAGTTCGCATCGAACACAGTAACGGCCTCTTTTGGACCACAAGGCGTGCCAGTGGCAGACATGATAAAGAAGCTGCTTGAAGACACAGGCATAGTGATAGCTGGGGGAATGGGTGAAACAAAGGGAAAGATCTTCAGAGTCGGGACTATGGGCGCCGTAACGCAGAATGAAGTGAACTTGACACTAAATGGGATAAGATCTGTATTGACGAAGCTGGGAGCCAAGCCCAGGAAGCCATAATAATATTCAACCAACAGCAAAGCTATTCATAGGAACCGTATTAGCTCCATTTTACACTTAATAGCACCGAGTCTCGTTATTGGAGGTGAAACGGGGAGTGGAGAACAAAGGAGTGTGTCCTCGCTGCAAAGGTAAGGGAGTTGACGTTGGGACAACGATTTTCAACGTCGGAAGAACCCGAGCAATAAAGCTAACAACGTACAACTGTGCAAAATGCAATCTCGTGTTCTTTGAAAAAGCTGAGTAATAGAAGTCTAGCTCTTGTCTTGGCGGAAAAGGCTTTCCGCCGCGCGAAACGTTGGCGTCACTTCGTCCAACTTGAGACCAACAACCTCGATTTCATTTGGATTTATTGATCCGAGTCCAGCCCTAGCGGCCAATGCAAGGTGCTTTACTCTTTCAGGGTTGATTCCCATCATCATGCAGCAGACAGCATCGACGGCGACCACATCTCTTCCTGCCACTATCAGGCCTATGTTGAATGGCTTGTGATTTGGGTACGACCCTAGGTATGCTGTGGTTGCATCCACTACTGTGAGGTCAGGTTTGAACATCTTAAGCAGCTCAACCAAGACTTCGCTGAGAATACAGTGTAAATGGGTCTTCACTTTGTCTGGTATCAGACCTAAGAGATTCTTGACCCCGATGCTTATTCCGCCCACGCTGGACTCTGTCTTCATGACGGGTAGGTCAACTAGTACATCTGTTTTAAGCAGGATCTTTGAGAATTTCTGGTCCTTTAACAGCTTAATGCGGGTTTTCTTCACTTGAGTAAGGTTGTCGCTGAGATTGACCAGTCCGACTCTGCTTATTTGATCATAGCCTGCTCCTTTCAGAGCTTGCATACTAGTTCTCAGATGATTGTCACTTTCGGCAAATGAGATATCTTTGGTCGCATGAAACAGTGACGTCACTGCTTTTGCTACTTTCAGGTTTGCGTAGGGCGAGTGATTTGGGTCAAAGATCCCTGGTTTGATAAGGACCTGTAGACAAGGGCGATCCAGATCAGCCATTCCTCCAATCAGCCTGACCGCTCTTGAAAGTGACTGCTCAGGGCTTCCGAATCTTGTAATCGAAACCTTGACTTTTGCCAAGCCATCGCCTCATCAGAAAAGCGCGTGTCGAATTTTCTGAAGATAATTAAGGATCATATTCTTTGCATTCTGATCACCAGTGTGCTCTTTCCTTTTTCCTTAGCCTCTTTTCGCGATCTCATGGGTTTTGACGCTTTCTAGCCCAAGCTCATTTATTATCTGCTTGATGAACTCTCGATGCTCTCCCCTCAATCCTTTCCAGTCCAACACGACCAATTCCACTTTCTCTAGAGTTCGCTCAATTGCCTTCCGAACCATTTCTTTCTTCAAGCCTTGGAGAACATAGTTCGGTATGATGTGTCCAACAGCAATTTCAGGTGATGACAAGACGATCTTTGTGAAATTGGGTGCGTAATGCGGGCCTCCTATCCCCAGTGTAGACTTGAAGCAGTTCACACCCTTGGCGACTTTGTATACGGTGCTCGCTACTGCCTTAGCTGCAACTTCGTCTGACCAGCGTTCCTCATCGCTTCCCACCTCGACGAACATGAGAGGGGTCGATAAGGATGTGGGTCCATGGTGGGTGCACTCCATTGTTACCTCGTAACTGCCTAATCCGAGTTCATTTTTTTGCTTGGAGAGTTCTCGAAGCGCTTCCTTCATAGCGGAAGCGGGAGCCACAGCCAACTCGTATGGTCTTCCACCAAGCAGCGCTTCCTCTGTCCAATTCCCCGTGCAATGAACCAGCAGCCCGGGTTTCCTGGCCTCGGATCTGTGACGACTGGCGAATATGAAAAGATCAGTCTTAAATGCCTTTTCAACATGATCGCAGTCTACAAGATCTCGCTTTGAGGAAATCAGTAGGATTTCGCCAGATGCATACACATGATGTCCATCGAACTCCAGTCCATCTGTTCTCTGCTTGAAGCCAAACATCGCAATCAACTGTTTGCGGATATTCACGCTAGCCAAGTCCATGTCCGAAGTGACGATTATCGGCAAAGATGGTGAGTCTCCTTATTCCACCAGTTTGGTTTATGATACATTCAGTTTGAGCGGCAATGATAACGCAATGACCCTAACACTTAGGTCGAGGAATCTCTCTCTGTGAAGATCGTTGGACTAAGAAGTTGATACCAACTTATTTAAGCGTACTCTGCTAATGAAAATGTGACGAGGGCACAGCGTGAGGCTATCAAGGATATCTATTTGTTAGGCGTTGAATGCTTCTCAGTCGGGGTTTCTGCAACTAAGAATTTGTCATTTTCTTTTTAGTTAAGGGGATGGAAGATTAAACTTGACCAGACAGGCAATCGTGGGCATGCTAAGAAACGACCCTCATGACCACGTTCTATTCAAGTTGCAGCTTAACGAACTCGAAGCTCTCACAAAGGCATTAGGATACGAGATTGTGGAGACATTCACCCAGACGAGTTTAAGGACCAAAGCAAGATACCTGTTTAGGTCAGGAAAAGTTGATGAGTTGAGCAGAGTAATTGAGGATAAGGACATCGAATTAGTAGTCCTGTATAATGAATTGACTTCAAAGCAAAAGCTGAATCTCTCTCTCGCATTCAACTGCGAGGTAATCGACCGATACGAGCTCACGTTAAGGATCTTTGAAGAGATGGCTTCGGACAAGATATCCAAACTACAGATCGAACTTGCCAGAGAACGCAAGCTCTACCCATTCTACCAGCTTCAAGCAGCCACAAAGTACTCTGGCTTGGGTAGACAGCCTTCTTGGGCTGGAACTGGAGAGTTCGCTTTTCATAGCAAACTCAAGGGGATTCAGAAAAGAATAGGCAAAGTGAAGCGTGAAATCGCCGTACTGGCCAACGACAAGATGCGACAGATTCGGGAGCGCCAGAAACTAGGAACTAAAATGATATGCATTGCCGGTTACTACAATGCAGGGAAGACAACGCTGTTCAACCTGCTTACTGGTGAAAACAAACTCGTGGGTGATCGACCCTTCAAGACTCTCTCGAGCAAATATCAGAGACTTCAGTCAAATAATGGAGTCGAAAGCCCGCTTCTTATTGACACGATTGGATTCGTTGTTGGGCTTGACCCAGTGTTGATTAAAGCATTTGAGTTGAATTTGATGGATATGAAGGAAGCCGATCTGCTTCTCTTCATGATAGGGATCGACGACGAACCAGACTACTTATTCCATAAGCTGAAGTTTGGATTGCATCTGCTTCAGGAAATAGGAGTTGAAACTAGTAGAATAATGATTGTATTGAACAAACTAGACTTGGCCAATGACGGGTCACGTGAAAAGATACTTTCAAAACTAGGTCCACTTATGGAGCAATATGACTGGACCTGCATCTCCGCGAAGAAACGCGAAGGGATTGACGAACTCACTAACAAATCACTTGAAAAACTGAGGCACCTATCTGCGAGAAAAGACTCAGTAGCGCCCCCAGTTGCTCCTGTGCACGAGATGATGACTTCTCAATCTAGTCTGGAAGCCGAACGCTCAGTTTCCTCAAATAGTTCACACTTTGATGCTGTCAATGACCCTCACAACTGTGTTAACCTTGAAGATGATAATGAGGACGAAGAGGAGGATATCGACAAACCTCCCACAATATGACAGGGCAGGAGGCCGAACTGGACAAATAATGCCACTGACCTCACTGGGTTTTGTCCTAGTTCATCTATTAGCTTTGGAATGAGGTCTAAATATGAGCAAGAAAGAAGTCGCTCCGCATGTAAATAGCATAAGAG
>JAHPYV010000283.1 GCA_019058495.1 Promethearchaeati archaeon | reverse complement strand
GAACTGAAGCATTAAATGAGTTTGTCGACTTCTCCAAAGAGAGATAGTTTAACATATCGAATCGTGCTATAGAAATAAAAATCCATGACCTAGGCATCACAGCAGGAGTTACCACTGAAGAGGCGCCTATTCGACCATATAGTTTACGTAAATATTTCGAGACTAGACTTCGGTTTGCTAAGGTCGATCCGGTGCTGATTGATTATATGATGGGGCATTCGATTGGTAAGGTCAAAGGGGCCTACACGGTTCCTGCGCCGACCGAACTTAAGCTACTCTACTTTCAGCATTATCGTTTCTTGAACCCGTTTGGGAAAAGAAATTAAGAGAATCAAAGTAATCATTAGAAGGAGGGTTGAAGAGTGTCAGAATCCGAATATGTAGACTGTCCCTACTGTGGAACACCTGTGTTGAAGCATACACTTTATGAGCACACACGTGTTTGCAGAGGCCTTGTCAAACGTCAGCTTCTTGTGCCGCCTGGTTACGTTGAAGGCGAAGTCCCTGAGCCTGCTAAGAGTTTGCTCCGAAGCATGGGGTCTTTTCTCACTGAAGCTGAGGTGCAGTAGTTGGGCTTCTCTCTAAGAGACCATACTCGAGGGCTGCCGCTGCCCGGTATGATTCTTATTAAGGATGAAGATGTTGAACGATTAAGAACTCAAGGTTGGGACTATATCCCAACAAACATTGCTAGGGATTATCGGCCCAACTGGACAATGTATCATGCTATTCGCGAGTTTGTTCAGAACAGCCTTGATGAAACCGAAAGCTTCGAAATGAAAATTGTGCAGGACGGCCTCGAGATCCGTGATGAAGGTGCCGGATTTTTAGCCGCCGACCTCCTGTTTCACTACCGAGAAAAACCACCCTGGGCGCGTAGCCAATTTGGTGAAGGACTAAAGATTGCATGTCTTGTGTCCCTAAGAAACGGATATCCAGTTCACATCTGGACAAAGGAGAAAATAGTTAGGCCCCTGCTACTGCAAAAGAGATTTTCGGAAGCAGGCGTAGTGCATGAGGTGGCCGTGCTCTACTTCTTCTGGGCTCCTTTCCCACAAACTAGCGGCATCAGAGTTTTAATCCAAAACTACAAGGGAGAACTATACCTTGACCGGTTCGTCCAGAAAATACCAACCGAGAATATCCTCTTCAGTCGTGATGGCACAATTGACGAACACAAAATTACCGAGCACATTCTAAACTATCCACCTGGACGTGGGCAGAAACCTGAAATGAACAGATTGTATGTGAGGGATATTTTTGTCACAGACTTTTGGCAGCCAACAATGTTCTCATATAACCTGTGGGGAGTGCAGTTAGACCCAGATAGAGTTGCCGTTACTGACCCCGATGCTGCGGCAAGAAACATCGCTCGATTATTAGGTAAGTGCAATAATATGGAGGTTATCACGGCATTAGTGAAGAACATAGACAAGGGGCTACTTTTAGAATACATACATTCGATTTATCCCCAGTATGAGGTTGAGCAATCATATCTGAAGGTATGGACTCAGATTTATGGAGAGAAAGCTGTTTTACGAACAAATGAAGCGGACGCGAGAGAAGCTGAACACAATGGCTACACCGTGGTTGATGCAAAGCAGGCTACTGGTTTTCTGATGAATCTTGTAAGAACCGATCATCAAGTGGTTGAAGAAGAAAAGTTGAAAGAAAGGATTCCAGTAGACCCCAATTCGTTATCTCCAACACGTCAAAAGAACCTAGCATTAATGTTCTGGCTTCAAGATCAAGTTATCGCTCTCTACACCGTTGACCGAGGACCTCGTGAGAAGGCAAAGATTGTGCCCTATAAGGTCCTGCCAACAACCGGTGCATACTCGTCTGGAGAGATTAAAATTCGGCAAGACGTTCTGGATAGCGAAAGGGAATCCGTCGAGGTGTTTGTTCATGAGCTGGCGCACCATACAAGTGATGGAGCAATAGACTTGACGGATGCGCATGTTCAGGAGATGGAGTATATAACATGGCTATTGTGGATGATTAAAGTAAAGCCGACTGGATATGACCTTTATGATGCACTACAAGCGCAGGGTGTGATACCGAAGTTTGTGCCGCGTGGAAGACGACCACCAAAACCTACGGCGGTCTATATTCCAGCACCAGGAGAAATTGTCAGCATAGTCTCGGGACCATTTCAAGGAATAATTGCAAGGGTTCAGGAATTACGTATAGAAGCTGGGGAAGAACGGGCTGTTCTTAAACGTAAAGACTCACCAACCACTTTTGCAGTCCCGCTATCTAACCTACAATCATACCCAGCGAAAGAGTGTCTCTTCGATGTGAATGACATTGTTCGTGTGATTGCACCTGGGAGCCCATTGGAAGGAAAGACTGGAAAAATAAAGAGCATGGAAGTTGGCTCAGTAAGCTGTGGGTATCAGGTTAGCTTTGTTGGCATATATCCTGAAGAACATTATTTAACAGAAAATCAGATACTCTTCATCAGTGCAGGAACCAGTTCCCCGCAACCATCTCAATCCATGGCGATGTATCAGAGCCAAAGGAAGCCAGCAAGAACTTTGGGT
>JAHPYV010000282.1 GCA_019058495.1 Promethearchaeati archaeon | reverse complement strand
CGCTATATCTTACAATAAAGAATGGTTGTGAAAGAACAAAATGAGAATATGGCTTCTCGACATATTAGCATGCCCGATATGCAAGCATTACCCACTAGACCTAACAATCCTCAAGTGGGAAACAGACGTGAAGCTATTCTCGAAAGTCGAGACGGCTTTTAAGAGCCGGCAACTTCCTGTGCTCGAAGAGAACTGCATACTTACGCTTCCCAGCGGAAAGAAGGACAAATGCATTAAAATATCTGAAGAAGGGCATCTTCAAGTTGAAGATGAGTTTTCCCGTGAGAAGAGGCCATTCCTTGATTACTTGAGAATAATCAAAGAGAAAACAGAATCCGCGCAAACCATAGCAGACGCAACTGGATCATCGCCGACTAGTGTCCTCGAGCAAGTGAAAACCAATGCAAGAGACAAGATCAAGAGGACCCTTAAGGAAGTTGAGACAGCGGGAACTAGGACCAGCACAGATGAGGAGAAGAAATCGCTACAAGAGGTAATGCCTGAAATACACTTGCTAAACTGGTACTTTTTCCTTACAGAAGTGGATGAAGCGCTAATTAGCTGCAGAAAGTGTCACCGGTGGTATCCAGTCATCGAGACAATACCGCACATGTTGCCGGATGATCTTAGAAATGCTGATGAGGACATAGCGTTCCTCAAAAAGTGGTCGAGCGAGCTAGGCGCAAGTGTATTGGACGAGGGTAAACCCTTTAACATGAAGACTCAAAAAACAGAAAAAGTGGTGAAAAAACGAGTAAAGATACGATGATTAAGACTGGTATTGGCAAGATTCTTACTCGTGCATTTCTTCAGCAATCATTCCAGATGCTTCTACGAGTTTGTCAATATCTTTTCCATCATGCACCGCAGAGATTGCCCCTTCGTGCTCTGGTAAGAAGAAGATTCCCTGAAGCAACAACCTGAAATGATATTCGAATTGCTTCTCCTTCAGAGTATTATTCGATTTATCTGTTGCGTTCTTAACGTTCAATCCTTCTTCACGGAGAAAATGAGTTGCAAACAATGAGCCAATTCCAATGCTCTTCGTGGGGATCCCACGGTCGGCAAACTCCTTATCTATTCTATTGCGCGCGGTTTCCCCCATCCTTCCAATGCATTCGTACACCTTTGGGTTCTGCACCAAATATCGTAGAGTAGCAAGACCTGCGGTCATCGACATAGGATTCATTGAAAAGGTTCCCCCGCCAATCCAAACGTACTCGCCTTTTCCAGTTCCATGAGTGTGATCAGCGAACTTCATAGCTTCGTTTTCTCCCGCCAAAGCGCCTATAGGTAACCCTCCTCCGATGACCTTGCCCAAAGTCGTAAGGTTGGGATTCACATGATAGTACCCTTGTGCAGAATTCAGCGAGACTCTGAACCCAGTGATAACCTCATCAAAAATAAGTAGCGCATCATTCTCATCGGCTACCTCTTTCAAGTATTTCAGATATTCCATTTCGGCTGGGACGCAGCCGCCAGCACCAAGCATCGGCTCAGCTATTATGCCAGCTATCTCCCCAGAGTGTTCTCTAATGACTGAAGCGGTTCCATTGATGTCATTGAAAGGAGCCGGGACAATAAACTTGGATTGCTCCTCCAGTATCCCTTTCGACTCGGGTTTCTCGAAGGGCGGAGTGACAGCGACCTGTAATTCATTGCCACCATGCCAGCCCCCAATCATCTTAACAATGACCTTTTTCCCCGTATATCCCCTAGCTAGCCTAACCGCGTAGCTTGTAGCCTCTAATCCGCTGTTACAGAACCTAAGCATCTCTGCAGAAGGGAGATTCTTGCAGATAATTTCGGCCAGATCTATGCTCACCTCATTCGCAGTTCCGTAGTGAAAACCGAGAGGAATCTGCCGTGAAATTGCCTTAACAACCTCTGGATGTGCATGTCCAAGGATAGCTGCCATGTGAACCATCCAGTAATCAGTATAGATGTTGTCATCAACGTCAACCAACTTTGAGCCCTTTCCTTTCTTGACAAAGAATGGGTAAGGTCGAAAATAGCGAATGTTGTGACTCACCCCGCCAGGCGAATACTTGGACGCTTTTTCAAATAGCTTCTTAGAACGAGGTGTCCGCTTAATATACTCATCAGTCAGCGACTCATCCAGCATTGGTCTTCCCTCATGCGCTGATTCGCGATAACCCAGTATCGATACAACATGTGACGAGATAGATAAGTGAAGTACCTTAAACAACCTATAAATTACGCTTCTCCAATCTATGCATAATGTCTTCTTCGCGATAAGCAATGTAGCCTTATGAGATTAGAGTCTGCAAAAAGAGTATATTAAACGTCGTTGGTCAACGCGTGCGGACCTTGGTCCACGGACTGGATAGAGTAACCGAAATAAGGTTGGTAGCCCCGGGGAGAATTTCCGCCTCAAAGATTCTTCGAGGACTTTCGAACTCCCGTCAACGGGTCCAAAGCCCGCCATCATTGGCCTCTAGCTTCAGCCAGAATCAGCTGGAAGACGCTAGACCACGGGGCTTCCTAATAACAATAGCTACTTGAATATTAAAACTGTTTTCCAATTAGTCTCTTTAACGT
>JAHPYV010000066.1 GCA_019058495.1 Promethearchaeati archaeon | reverse complement strand
CGTGCACGTATGTGAGTGGGCGGGTCGCCATTCATCAGCCGGCAGGTTGGTGGAGGCGCCCACTATAACAGACAGCAAGGCACAGCGAATACGCGAATACCGTAACAACAGCGACAGCATCTTGAAATTCTTCATTGTTGAGTTGGACAAACCCGATACTTAGTATTCTTCGATTCGAGTGTGTTTCATTGTTCTTGGATTCATTGTTAGACGGTGTCTCGGGTTTTCAACTGTTTTTCCTCTCTCTTCCTCTTGAGTTAGGGAGTCTCTAGGGAATGAACCATGAAAAGGAAGGCACAATACGATGTGAGGGCGTATGTTACGCCCCTGCGGTGCTTCGCTTTGAATGAAATGGAGAGGGTAGAAATCGTCAACCTCGTCTCCACGTATACAGGAGTTGTCAACGACATCATTGGTGCAATCTGGGACAGGGTACTTTGGATTCCTCGAATGGAACATCGGCGCATCGTCTCAAATGAGACTCTGGACAAGCTTCCCTTCAAGGTGAGGAAGCTTCTTGAGGATAGAAGCTGGGTGCAACGAATTATCCCATGGCTACCCAGCAAGAAGGTGCTTAAGACTTTGAGGTGTCAGTTCATTGACCACTGGTTCTACAGTAAACACCTTGTTGATGGAGCTTTGAAGGATGCTTGGAGCATCCTTACATCATGGAGAAGCAACTATGTCAGCGGAGTCGGAAGCGGCGTAAGCCCCTTCTGAGGAGAAGGTTTGCACGATTCAAGACAACGATGTTGACATATAGAGATGAAGTGCTCAAGCTCAGCATCCGCCCACGGCGCTTCGTCCGCTTTGATGTGCAGGGCTTGTGGTGGCTCCCAAGGGCTAGGCGGTTCTTGGGGCACAGCGCAATCACTAAGAGGGATTTCGGCGAGGTCCTCATCACCGAGGATCGGCTCATCGTTACGGTAAGGAAGCGGCTTCGACACTACTACGCTAGGAGACCCGTCATGGCTTGGGACAACAACCTTCTCAGCCTGGACGGGTTCTCGCCTTCTTCAGGGTTTGACAGAGTGAGCCTGGGGGAGGCGTTCACACTCCACGTTACCTATGATAATAAGCGTAGGAGGGTCCAGCAGAAACTTGGCAAGAAGAAATGTGTCTACTCCCGCCTTGTCGACAAGTATGAGGGTCGGGAGCAGAACAGGGTAGTCGATGAGTTACATCGAGTAGCTAACGGGTTTCTGCGCAGATACGAAGGACGCAATCACGCCTTCGAGGATACGGGAAAGCGTGGGATGTTTTCTCACAACAGAAGAAGGAACAGAGACATATCGGCGGTGGACTGGAAACGGCTAGCCGACATAGTGGGGTACAAGGCTACTGCGGGGAAGGTTCCATCATGGGGAACTACTATGGTGTGTCCGCGGTGCGGTGCGAAGAGCATTGTCCCGCGCACGGCGGACGCGGTGATCACCTGCAGGTGTGGTCTCGCAAGGGACCGACAGAGGGAGCAGCCTTCAACATCTGGCTGAAGGCAAATGGGCTGTTCCCAAGGGGAAAACGGGTCAGGAAGAGCAAAGTCTTACGGAGAATACGTTTGATTGAGCAGTGGAAAGAGGAACTGGAAGAACCATCGACAACAGCGTTTACAGTGCGTCAATAAGTATAAGCTAAGGATGGAGGGTCTTTCCTCGAGGGTGGAGCCATCTAGGCGGCTTAGCTCGACACTGGAGGAGGTCAGCACACAGCGCACACATGGTGTGTGTGGTTGCGTGCCTCTTCCTGTGACGGTGGAGTTAAGTTCCTAACCTTTGTGGCTGTGAGGTCTTCGAGGTGGGTTCGCACCCAGACGGGGGTGAAGTCCGATGAGGCTCCCGATGAACTCAAGAGGGAGACGAGGATGGTGAAACCCCAGAGCTACGAAGAATGTCTACGTATGACTACGTAAGACTACGTAACTCAGAACCCAGTTAGCCAGTCTCCAGTTAAATAGGTGACCTCTTCTCCCAAGCCCTGCGTTTGTTCTATGTGAAGATGAGAATATGAACTTTCGAGCCAGGATACACTCGGTCTGTCGAGTCTTCCTCCTTGGAATCGCCATGATACGTTAAGGTTGAGCCATGAACAGAATAAATTCATTCTTGCTTCTTGGTTTTAGTGTGTAATTGTGTTCTCTCTCATACCCTATTGTCGAGTGAGGTTTCACACCGTAGTCGTGGCCAGGGTAGACCTCAACTCTGTCATCAAGCTTCATAAGCTTGTTGAAGAGGCTTTCATAAAGCTCACCGGCGTCGCTGTCAGGCAGGTCAGCCCGTCCACATTCTCCAACGAACAAAGTGTCACCCGTCATGACAATCTTATTGTTCACGAGCAGTGAGATGCCATCGTGGGAATGACCAGGAGTATGTATGACTCTGATCTTGACGTCGTCCAACTTCAGGGTTTCCCCATCCTTCACAGCAACGTCTTTTCTCACGCTGCTGCTCTCATGGGCGACGATTTTGGCTCCTGTTAACTTCTTTAGCGTCGCGTTGCCTTCGGTGTGGTCGAAGTGTCCATGAGTGTTAATTACATAGACCAACTTCAAGTTGTTCTTGCTTAGCAGGTCAAGTATTATTCTCGTATCCAACGGCGGATCTACCGCCGCAGCTAGCCCGGCCTCTTTGTCACCGACAACGTAGGAGAAATTGCCCAGCATACCTGATTTTAATTGCTTGAAGAAAAATGAATCCATTGGAACTACCTCACCTTGGCCGGATTATTCTCAACTTTTCTTTTGAGATTTTTTTTGTTCGTTGCAATCTTGGCGAATTTCGCTTCCAAACTGACAATTATTGTTGCACTTAGTATCAGTGCAGCTCCAACTATTCCCCAAGGCGTTAGATTCTGACCAAGTATCAAAACACCCAAGACCATTACGCTCACTGGCTCGATGAGAAGAATCACACCGGCCCTTGATGCCCTGACTTTTCTCAGCCCCATTGACAGCAAACCATAAGGAAGTACGGTTCCGACGAATGCCAGCATCATAAGGTATGCCCCGGCGGTTGGTACAAGATTCAAGACAAACCCAGAGACAATAGGACTGCCAATTGTAAAACTCATCACCAACCAGATCGGGCCCATCCAAAACGAGGCGAAGAAAAATGAGTAAAACATTGTCGTAGCAAAATGATAACTCTTTTCCGAGCCAGAGAGTCGCCCGACGATAATGTACACTGAGTAGAAGAATCCATTCATTGTCGCCAAGACTGCCCCAACTGCGGGAATGGAAGTTGAAGCCCCAAAGATCCGCCATAAACCACTAACGATCGACGCTCCAAGAATGGATGATATGACGGCAACAACCTTGGTGGCGGTCACAGTTTCGTTGAGAAAGAGTTTTGCAAGGATCACTGAAAACATTGGCTGCAAATAAGACAACGTTACCGCGACTGCCACAGGAGTGCCCAAAGCTATCGAGGACAGATATGCTGATATAGACAGCGCGACCCCAAAAAGCCCGTTGAAGACGAAGAACTTAATATCACTTCTTCTCACTTGGCGTATTGATGGTTTCAACAGAAGGATCAGACCAAAAAACGAGGCGGTTACAGAAGTCCTGAAGAGGGCTTGTTCCATCGAAGGGACTCCCATACTACTAAGCAGAGTCGAAAGGATAGCAGTAGAACTGAAAGAGACGCCGGCTCCCAATGTCAACAAGTAACCCAGCGACGACCCCTCAGCGCCGTTAGTGGACGACAACTCTTGCACAACCTTATGGTCAACAGTGAGGAAAGAAACCAGTCACTAGAATGTTCTAGGTAATGCTTAATTACAGCCTAAACCAGACTTTACTTCTGATATATAATGCTAAGAAGAGATATTCCTTTTGCTGAGCTTAGCAATAGGAGGAATCGGTTGAATGGACGTATTCGAAGCAATAGAGAGCAGGAGAAGCATTAGGAAATATAAGAAAGACCAACCTGTTGAAGAAGAGAAACTCAATAAGGTGCTTGAAGCATGCAGGGCTTCGCCATCATCACATAATGGACAGCCATGGGAGTTCATCGTGATCAAGAATAAGAATACTCTAAAAGAGATCTCGAAAGAAACGGCCTATGGGCAATTCCTCGCAAATGTGCCTATGGGGGTGGCAATTGTTCTCGACCCAAACGTCAGTCAGAGCTTTCACATGGTTGATGGAGGCATACTCACAGAGATCTTTGCATTGGCAGCACACGCTCTTGGACTTGGAACCTGCTGGGTTGGAACAATGAACAGAGAAAAAGTCAAACAAATGTTGAACATACCAGAAGGAAAGGTTCTCTTGACCGTCTTACCCCTAGGATACCCAGACGGCAAGTCCCCCCAATTCCCCGAAAACCTATGAAGGGACTCATACACTACGAGAAATACTAAATATCATTTGCTATCCTGAAATAATGTCCGGCTGAAGCGAATGCTGGAAGTGATTGAAATTGTCAGAAGACAAAGAGAATGAGCCAAGTTCAAGTGATAGGAACCAGGGTGAGAAGGGATCAACGGAAGAGAAAGGTGAAGAGACCGTAGGCGTTGACATATCATCACTCGACACATACACCACACTGAAGCTGTTCATGAGCATTCTGGCGGGCACAGTATGGAGGACGCTAGGTCTAGTGGTCAATCCGCGCACGAACAAGATAGAAAAAGACGTGAATCAAGCCAGAATAGCGATTGACGTTTTCGAATTCATATTCAAACAGATTGAAGGAAAACTAATAGAAGAAGAGAAGCGCCGACTAAGCAACCTACTAAGTGACTTGAAAATCAACTTTGTGACACATCAATTATGACTCATGTATCTTTAGACTGCAAGACTAAGATCAAATCAGAGTCGAGTAGAAGCAGAACCCGTTGAAGCAAGGTTCACAGAGAGAAGTAGCCCCAACATCAAGACTGGTTACTCAACTCTCGAACTGACTCTCTTTTTGAGCTTCTCAACTTCATCTTTCGGGATCACCAAGTATCCTCTACCTCTTCATATCAGTTCGTGAAGCAATATTGCTTGAAGCTCTCCACGACGATACAAAGCACGTAAGGCATTTGAGGAGATGTTTAACGTCTTGGCCACATCCATCAGCATCATCCCAACGCTCTTGATTCTATCTATGAAGCGCAGACTAAATAGTATGTTGAGCGTTCTGCAGCTCAACTTCCTGACATATCAATAAAAGTAGTCCCTAATACCAAATGTCCAGGAACACATAGGAGGGGACTATTGGCATTCCGTTTGTGTCTTCCAATAGTTCATAAGATTGGCTTATCCTGCCCAACGAATCTCGACGTTTTCCTTTCATCATATCCTACTGCAGCTTTCTCTGAAAGCCTATGGAATATTATCTGAACTATTTTCATGCCAGGGTACAGTTTGACTGGGCTGCTATTCTGACAGGATACTTCCAGTGTTAATCTTGAAGGCTTCACTAAGCCCGTACCAGGGTTTACTAATCCAGCAGCATGAACCATTATTCCAAGTCTCGCTATTGAGGATCTACCTTCCAGTGTTGCCGCTATGTCCTTGGCTATGGCAACCTTCTCGACTGTACTAGCAAGCGTGAACTGTCCTGGAGCGATTATGAAAGGCTTTCCTCCGGTCCCTATTAGCTCCGTAACCGTATCTTTTGAGTTATCTCCCTGTGGGTCCACGACTCGACCCATCTTGAAAACACGAAATTCGTCTAACAAGTGTAGATCAACACTACATGGCCCCAGCATGTCTTTGGCTGAGAAAGGATCAATTGATATTTCACCTTTCCTTATCGCCTCAAGGATCTCTTTGTCCGACATTAACATACCTTGCCTGTCCTCCATATCTAATTGGTTCTTGACAAAGATGCCGTACGAGTTGCTTTGATCGGATTATTTGATGCAATAAATGGTAAAGCGCTGTATTAGTTAGTTTCTAGCATCTTTCCCGAGTTTTCATGTGCTCTGAGTTTGGCCATCTTCCTTTAGGAGTCCAGAGTACCTCATCCTTCTTTGCTTGAGCAAGTAGACTCCAGCCCACTTCGCCAAGTTATCTTTCTCCGTGGTAGTGGCTATTTTCTTGAACAGCATGATCAGCCTGTTGACAATTGGTTTGTCGACTTGCAGATGATATTTTTTGAATCTCCTTTCTCCAGAAACCTTCAAGTAGCCCAAGGGTTGAAGAATCTTCTGCGCTGGATCTCTCTCATATATGTCTTTGCTGAATATCTCTCTCCGATCTGAGATAATGCTGTGATAAGTGAAGGAACTGATTCCTGAGTTAATCCTATCTGATAGGATGAAATAGAGAAAAGCCGATGCCTCCAAGTCTCGGTCTCTAAGTCTTCTAAAGAAGTCTTCAAGATCTCTCTTCCCAAGCGAGTTTTCAAGCTTCTTCATGAGACCGCCAACCGTTCTAGTTTCGACAGCCTCGGTCTCAAGTTGGTAACTATAGATTCGGTGTCTACCGTAGCGATACGATAGACAATAAGCAAGAACTATGATCACTAGCAGAGTTTCAACCTCAAAGAAGACCGTGTTCATAGTGGCAAGACCTTGCATGGATCGCAGGAAGACGTTAAGATCCCATGTGTATGAATAGCCAACGAGAATTGATGGAAGGAGATACACTAGAAAGCTAAAGCTGATGATCCAAGTAACGATAGACAAGAGAAGTGTCCTAAGGAAAATGAGCAGTGGCTCACCTTGTAAGGTGATTATGCCAACCAAGAGCGAATACACATTGAGCGCTGGAAAAGCGACCAGAAGAATATCTCCAATCACACCAAGTTGATTCGATCCCAATACAGCGTACAGTGAGAAGAGTAAGGCAAAACCAATTGTAGACGCAAATAACAAGATGGGAAGGAAGTAGTCTTTTCTGTCACACCATTCGTCTAATTCACGAGTTCTTACCCTAGATCTCCTCGAATACAATAACGATACAAACCCAATTAGAACAAGAGCAACCCCATAAATAACGTATGGTCTTAATGGAGACCCTAGAACCTGCACACTCATAACTTCAACCTCACAGTACACACCTCTATTTGATGGAACCGTGAGGTTTTCGAGAACGACAATCTTGTAGTCGCCAGCAACGCTCACCGTGTAGCTGAAGTTGAGAAAAGAGCCAGGTTCACTTGACACAAGCACTAAGATGGGTTGGAAATCAGCATTGCCAAGAACGAGTGAGATGTTCGCCAAGGCGTAGGGCTTAGCGCCTAGCAGCAAAGCGTCTCCCTGATCCAAGTGGATTGTGAAGTTCTTCGAATAGCTGTTGTCAGGTGCGAGTGGAGTAACTACATCTTGGGCAGTCACAGGAATATAATAGAAACTTAAACCCGCGCCAAAGGAAAGGAGAATGCAACCAATAATAAGAAATGTATCTGCAACAAGCATCTTCTCATAAGAGGAACTCCGCCCGCTCCTTCTGTCGCTCGATGAGCTCATTCCAGATGGTACTCTCCTCTCTGGCGTGAAGACTACTTAGAATCCTTATTTTGTTCCTTCGCACCAAGTTTTCCGATTCTGCTATTGATCTTGTCTATCTCGGCATTGTACTTCTTCTTCAGCTTATTGTACAACTCTGATTCTATCGTATCAGCAGCCTTCATCTCTTCCAGCCTAGTCATCAGTGATGACACTGCACCTCTCTCAGCTTCCAGTTCCTCAATCCTCTGATCTTCGTCTCCAATTTCATCGGCGACTTCAGTCACAGTTTCCTCGGTAGCAGGCGCGATCGCATTAGTCTCAACAGCAGTAGGCGCTCCGGCGGCTTTCCCGAACACAGCTTCACGAAGAGTTGTGGGTGGAGGCGTAAACTCGCTCTGAACGGCTACCTCTGAGGCCTTTGTTTCGTTTCGCTTCTTCGCATCCAATTTTGGTAACAGAGTTTCAACTGGCTCTGCAGCCTTCGGTGGAGCAGCTTCTCGTGCGGCACTACGAGGGCTTCGTGATTCTTGGCGGCGAACCCCTCCTCGAATAGATTCACTTGTCGCGTGTGCCCTAGCCTGTATTCGAGCAAATTCCTGAGCTGAAACTTGTCTACTTGCTGCGCCAGAAGGCTGGGTAAGACGCCGCCCTGCAGCAATGACGAATGGTGACAGCAATAGAACGATGGGCCAAAGCAGGTTTATGGTCTCAGCTGAGAGGAAAGGCATTATGATGTTAGCCTCCACATTCGGAGGAGTGAAGACTGGATTTACAAGAACAGCCATAAACAGGTAGAACCAGACCAGTACAAGCACAAGTGCTATGAGTCTTCCGCTCCTCAATCTCTATTCCTCCACATCACGAAATCACTTTGTTCTTCTAGTTCATCAGGTTGACCATTATATCAATTCTTTCAGCAACGACTAATGAAGTACGCAGTTCCTCCTAAGTAACAATAGCAGCCATTCCTTATTTATTGTTTTGATTGCCTTCAAGAAACAGTAAGATCCCTAGATCTCCTGCAATCTAATGAACGATCTTGTCGCCCTCTTGATGCAAATGGCTACCACTAGAAAAGCGTAGAGCAACATGCCAATTGATACGAACACGAAGAGTGTAGGGTCATTGTAGTACGTCATGAATGAGATCGGTATGATTGCGGTCAGAACTGCAGAGAACAGTGGTAGCCCTAGTACTATCAGGAATGGTGGAGGCCCAACGCCGCGGTATGCTGGAGGATAACTGACGCTTGCAAGAACGCCCAAAGCATTTGACACCAAGAGAATTGGAGCAACTTCCAGCAACGCAATTGATATATCTCCCGTGTGAGGCAACACGAAGGAGATAGCTACAACAATCGGGGCAACATACAAAAGTGATTTTATCAATGCAAAAAGGTACTTGCCCTTGATTATATTGCTTGGATCAATTGGCGCAGTTTTCAGCAAGTACACCGTACGCCTTTCGCCAGCGAATGAATCCCACGCTGGAGATAGTATGAATACGGCCACAAGATATGTCGAAAAAAGGAAAATTGGCTCCGTGTACATAGTCAACGTAGGTTGCAGTTGAGGAAGGTGCAACATCAATTGAAGCTGTAAAGTGAAGAACATCAGTGCCAAAGCAATTACCAATGGAATCAGGAACCTTGTCGGATTACGAATTGTAACCCAGAAGTCCTTCATCAATACAAGGTTTACATCGTTCTTGCTTCCAGGCTTCCAATTCAATCCATTCTTCCGCAGCTGGAGGAATCTCCCTCTAGTTTGCGCAAGCCGAGGCGAAGATGACCACCTTTTCAGACCGAATTTCGCCGTAGAGGAAGCAAGAATAAAGAAGACAATACCCACAACGACAATTGACAAAGTTCCCGACATGATGTCGAATGAAGGACTCAACGTGGCTATTTTGGAGAACATGTAAGGAGGATAGAATTGGATTAACAGAGTGATCGGGCTCATGTCAACTCCAAGCAGAACAAGAAGCGGGAGCACGACAACATAGCTCATTAAGACAATAAGCAGAAACAAGCCGATTGCTTTGAAGCGGCGATGCCGCATCGTTAACATCCTTGAGACGCTATAAGAAGTATTCTCGGTCAATCCATAAAACTCTATCATCGTCAACAATACAACGAATAGGTACACAAGCCGAATTCCGGTAAACCCAATTCGCGAGATAGCTGGGAAAACAGCAACGAGAAGAGTAGTGACTCCTAAAATGTGGATCATGAACCTCTTGAACTTCTTGGCTATGTACAGCGCATGAGGCGCCATGGGAGAGGATGAAATAATGTTCTCATCAACCCTCGTAAAAAGCAATCCGAAGCCCGAGGACAGGATCCCCCTGATCAGTGAGGCGACAAGAAAAAGAAAAAACACCAAGTAGACGATATCGGAGATCCTAGATTCTGTGAGACCGGCTTTGACGAAGGAATCAACTAAGTCTTTAGCAACCGTTGGATACGTATTAAATAGAGCAGACAGGATGAATTCTAGAGCAATATTAACAGCAACTGCCATGACTATGACTTGCGTTATCAGAACTATTGTCAAGGATCTCTTCAATGAGAACCTGAATTCCTTCCACATGAGCCCTAGTTCGTGCCTCATTAGAAACATAGTTTGATTCAAGAGATCTCCCTCGCCTAGGGCATGGTTACTCTTCTGTCAACTTCAGGAATATCTTCTCTAGAGAATTCGGCCCAAAGTTGGTACGAAATTCTCGAAGTGTTCCTTGAGCTATTGTAGAGCCCCTATCCAACACAGTGAAAGAATCACAGATCTTTTCCGCAATGTCAAGCATGTGGGTAGCCAAGATCACTGATTTGCCTTGCCTCCGCTTCTCAACCAAGAGCCTCTTAAGCAGCCAAGAAGTGCGAGGGTCGAGACTGTTGAACGGATCATCAAGAAGGTAGATCTTCGGCTCGTGGACAAAAAGTGAACATAATACAGAACGATGCATCAACCCCTTTGACAACTCCCCCATGTATCTGTTTAGGTAATCATCAAGTCTGAATGCATGAACATACTTCTTAATCCGTTTATCAGTAGCGCCCTCAGGTACGGAGTGAAGCCGAGCGGCGAAGCCGAGGAATTCCTGAACGGTCAAAGCATCGTAACCATAGGGATCTTCTGGAAGGTAAGCTATGTTGGCTTTAACTTTCTCAGGCTCGTCTTCAACATCAAATCCCGATACGAAGGCTACACCCTGAGAAGGCTGTGTGATTCCACAGAATATTCTTAACGCAGTGCTTTTACCAGCGCCATTTGGACCAACTAGGCCATGGATGCATCCGTAGGGTACCTCTAGGTTGAGTTCTCTCAGCGCTAAGATGCGAGCATATCGTTTGGAGAGATTATGAGTAGTGACAGCAGTTGGATCTCGTCTCTTCGCGTGCAGTTTGTCATCGTACACTTGAACTCTCAAATCGGCCTTATTTCCGTATAATTTATCATTGTACACTAGAGCCCCAACTCTCCTCTCAACTAGACGAAACCTTCGGGTGTATCTTATTAAATACCCCTAGGCGAACAACGCTATAAATCTGACTTGAAGCTCTTGGCTGCACACTTACATCTTAGGAATAAAAGTTTAAGAAGCAGAATGACACCTTTACACTTCTAACAGAAGCGATAGATACGGATCATTGTGACATGGCTCTGGCATGTTGGTCTCAGATTATCTTTAGGTTGTGATCAGGAAGTGAAGTTGCTGGTATCCCCGAAGGATGAAGATGAAGCACTTGAAGCTTCAGCAGGAGGGGCGGACATCATCGACGTCAAGAACCCAGCTGAGGGTTCGTTGGGTGCGAGTTTTCCTTGGATCATAAAAAAGGTGAGGGCAATAGTTCCGCTGGGGATTGAGGTTTCCGCAACTCTAGGTGATCTTCCAAATCTTCCTGGCACAGCATCTCTCGCGGCATTGGGAGCGGCTACGTCGGGCGCGGACTACATCAAGGTTGGACTATTGGGTCCGCGTTCAGTTGAGGAAGCTGTCTACCTGATGAGCTGTGTCGTCCGGAGTGTTATAGAAGTGGATCGGCCCGTGAAAGTCGTCGCAGCCGGGTACGCTGACCAGAAAAGAGCTGGTTCAATTGAACCGCTTCTTATCCCAGAAGTTGCGAAGAGATCTGGATCCCAGATAGCCATGCTTGACACCAAGATTAAGGATGGAAAAAGGCTCTTCGACTTTCTGTCTCAGAAAGATCTTAGTCTTTTTGTTGAGGCCTCACATCGAATGGGCCTTCTAGCTGCTTTAGCGGGCTCACTTCAAAAAGAGGATATTCCCATTCTTTTGAGGTTGAACGTTGATGTCATCGGTGTCCGAACTGCTGCATGTGATGGTCTGAACCGAGTTACTGGGCGAATAAGTAGAACAAAGGTTCAAGAGCTCGTCAATGTGATCAAGCAGAGCGCCTTTCAGCAAGAGACACAAGAACACTTGCCGAGAACGAAAGTTGTGATTAGATAGATAGCGGTTAACTCGGCATTATGAGCGTCTCCCTCGTGTGTTCACCTTTGAGGATGCTTTCTAATCGTTCAGGGAATAAACCGTTCACAATGTGCGCTTTGATCTTGCTGTACCTGAGCACCTTTGGTAACATTTTATCGATGCAAGTGGGTTTAGTCATAGTCTCGATTAACTCGCTGGCAGTTACCTTTTCGATGAAGGTGGCATCGTTGACTTTCTTGGGATCATCTGTGTATATCCCATCAACATCCTTCACTAAAATCAACTTTTCCGCTCGACTCGACTTGGCGATGTAACCGGCAATCGAGTCACTCGTAACGTTCCAAGAGTGAGGTAAGGGGTCCCTGTTGAACATTAATCTGAATGGAGCAAGTATGGCAATGCGGTGTCCTTTGGTTGTTCTCTTGGCGTCGCTTAGGTCGAAGACGACTCGCGACCCTTCTAGAAACTGGTTTATCATGAAGGCATTCTGATCAATTGCAAGTGTTGCCATAAGGTGGGCAGTAGACTCGGAAAGATTGCACTCCTTGTGCATTCTACGAACTTCATCAGCAAGTGATCCTCCGCCAGGAGTCACAATCAATCTAAAGCTTTTGCCAAGTCCAAAAATGGTTGAAAAAAGTGGTTTGATGGAATCTATATGGTTCAGAAGTATGTTTCCACCTACCTTAATCACAGCGCTTATTTCTCGCTTCATGGACAACCCTTCTTATTAGAGCATGTTCCTAATTAGATCCGAGTTGACTATTTTTGCCACTTACTCTTTTTGTAATGATAGATTTGTTTAGCAGGATTGCGGCCGCGGCAGATGGCGCTATCATAGCGCTTTGATGATCGAGAATGTTCTCCAGATCAAGGATCTTCGTGAACCCTGCCTTCTCAGCTGCGTTGGCCGCCAGGAAATTTCGTCCTAGACCAGCCACTGTTACGGGACATTTTTCCTTCATTGTGCCAGAGATACGGACTCTACGTGCAACTTGTTTGATGCCGTCACCAATAGCCCTAATCTGAGCCTCATATATTTCTCGTGCAAGAGCGACTATCTTCGCTTCGGTCAGCATCTCTATGTCAGCGCAGATGACTCTGGCCAATCTGGCAAGCGAATCCTGACGACTCTTTCCTCTTCCATCAGCTGTATCACACGTGTACTCATCCTCAGTTATGTGTCCAAGAACCAAATGGACATCTGCGGCGAGAGCGAACTTCTCCGATGAAACCCTACACTGCCTTTTGCGATACGTTAACACTTGTGTTATGGCTGAAATTGGCGTCCTCAGCGCTCCGGTGAAAATA
>JAHPYV010000281.1 GCA_019058495.1 Promethearchaeati archaeon | reverse complement strand
ACTACAACAGGCTCAGCATCCCTGATGACCTTGAAGACGGCAGCAGGATCATCAGCTACAAGCTGACTTGAAAGAGACTCATCTAACACAACGTGATCCATATTATCTTCAATGCACAATAAGTCGAAGTTCTTCGTGCCTGGATCAATACCCAATGCTCTCATTCTAAAATTACACACCCCCTCGACTCTTTCTATTTTGACAGGATCTTTCGGATTTCAGCGTATCCTATCTCATACCCTTGGCGGCTCACCTTGACTCTTCCGATCTCGATCTTCTTCAATTCACTGGGTTTCGATATTGCACTTACTGTTGCTCGCTTCGCGCGGAAATCCAAATTCCTTAGTATACCCAGTGAAGTGAGTCGCTCATTCCTATCAAATAATGCTACAACAAGGTTGTCCATTTCAGAGGCTGGAATCACCCTTATCTCTTTTTGCACCGGTCGTTCTGGATCGCCTTCATTTTCGCCATCATTGCTCTGTTGCATGTCTGCTTCTTCGTCAACAAGTTCAGTATCAGCGTCTACATATCCCATAACAATTGCGTTAATCGAGAAGCTTCCTTCTTCACAGTACAAGACCTTGCTCCTCACGACGTTCTCAACTTCTCTGATAACTTTCAATGATGCCTTTTCACCATGAGAAGAGAAGAGTGGCGAGAAATCAATCTCACCATAATGCATTGTAATATCTCTGGAGCCTACGAAGTATTTGCGATAGGATGTCTCTCTGAGAAACTTCCTTTCTTCCCTACTCCGTGGTCTAGCATACGGTGAAACTGTTAGTCTAACCACTTCCATCCTTGGTGGAATCTCCCTGAGGATGTCCTCTACTTCGATCTCCCTTTGCAGACCTACCAAGTGAGTAGCATTGATCTTGGAGATCATCTGAAGCACGAAGCGCGCTGCCGCTTGACCTGATATCCATCCGGGCATATTAACAAGTAGAACTGCATCCACCGAACTCTCGTGTACAAAACTCACAAGCTTTTCTGTTCCCTGCAAGACACGCCCAACCAGATATGATGGCGATGTTGCACCTACGAAGAAAATTGACTCGGGACTGGCTTCAAGAAGGTCGAAGATCGGGTTTTCAAGGAGAGCTACTGACATTGTTGCAGGTGGACCTATCTCGCCTTGCCCCATGTCAGCATCCATGACAGCAACCTTGAATCCTGCGCCAAGCAACATATTAGCAAGGTAGGTAATCAGAGTGTTTTTTCCTGTGTCAAGTCCTCCCAAAACGATGACTCTTAGATCAGTGGTTTTCCGTGCTGTCATCCTCTTGGCAAGGTCGATCCAATCATGTGGTATTGTTGATGTCTCAACGTCGTCGACCTTTCCATTTTGACCGATGATCATGTCAAGCTCTGATTCGTCCGTCGCCTCGATAATCCTGAGTCTGCCGGCTCGGACTGTGAGTGGTTCGCCTACAAGAAGAGGCTTCGCTAGGCTAGTGACATTGCCTGAAATGAGTTTCGCTGTCGCTGGGCCCTGAACCAGTAGCTCGTGACCCATCTGCAGTTTCAGCTTCACAGTTTCATATCACCTGGCGCTAGATCAAATGGCGATTGAAAGTGCTTTAGTTACCGGTGTCCATTCAAGTATGTCATTAGAGTCGTAGCATACCGCACTAAGAAAGGAATGCAATATGAATTTCCGACTATTGGGGATTGAGAAATGTCTTTAGAATTCAACTCTATTATACCTTTTGAGGTTTACCTAAGAAACTGTTTTGGCTGGGTTACCATATAAGACTGGCTTCATCCAGTTCTCATCCTCTCTTCCATTGGCCTTTATCAGTTGAAGTCTCGCTTCTTTCAGTGCCTCCCCAACTGGTTTCTTGTTCTTCAAGATCTCTAGGTAGAGGGACTTCGTCAGAGTCAGCATGGATTCTGTCAACCCATCCGTAACAGCTCCAACAACACAGTCAGTTCCAGCTGATTTAATGCTGTATGCGAGCGTGTACAGGATTCTGTCTTGTTGTTTTCCATCCCATTTGCGCTCCCAAGATGGAGAGGATACATACGAGACGATTAGTTGCGGGTAACCATTGATGAAGAGTTTTTCAAGTTCATGTCCCCTGATTTCGCCATCTTGAAATATCCAAGAACTAGCTGTTGGATCGCCTGAACTTACCTCAGCTGGGCTGATCAGGTGAACAATGTCGTATTTCCCCGACGAAAGATGCCCTGCTACATCATCTTTCTTGAGCCCACCTCTCAGACTCTCGACCTTCACATTTTGATTTTCTAGAGCTTTGTCTCCCTTGAGGAATTGTTCAAGTTGCTCTTCAAAGCTGCCAGGAATGGCTGCTACTTGTCCTTCAACTCTGCTGTCGACGATAAGGACTGTAATCGACTCATTTCCGCTTCGGATTCGAGAATGCGACTTCTCTTTTTCCTCGTCGTTGATTGAGCCATGTTCCTCAATTATCCACCTTGAGACGCCTCTTCTCAGACATAGGAAGTCCTCACCGTCGTAGAGCATTTCCAGGGGTATCGCAAGTCGGTCTCTATCGACTTCAAAAGTCAGGTACTTTGGATTGTCGTCAGCTATCTTTGATAAAGTGCCCTT
>JAHPYV010000065.1 GCA_019058495.1 Promethearchaeati archaeon | reverse complement strand
GAATATCACGGCGTCATATTCTGTCTTCTATCTCAACAGATCCACCATTTATGAAGGATCTCTTATTTCGTGGTCTCTCAATGGATCTTCCCATCCCGTCGCAAGCTGGTCGTACGAACCTAACGGAACGCATATTCGCAAACTGACTTTCCCACTTAACCCAGATGCCTGGAACCCCGATCAAAGTGGAGAAACTGGAACTGCGGAGTGCTCGCTTTTGTTGGAGACTGAAACTGGTCACACAGATGCGCCAAGTCTAGATCGAAACTTCACTGTGATTCGCGCACATCAAAACTGTTCTTTAGTTCGGATCCAACCCTCGCAACCCACGTCAAACGCTAGTTCGATAGTTCTGCTATTCAGAGTTTACAACAGGAATGATCCATCTTTTGGGGTTGGGTTGAACAAGATCTATTGCAACGTCACAAACCCAAAAGGTCACCTCATTGTCGTAAATCAAGGGACAAACTCTACTTCTAGTGGGGATTTTTCGATATCTTTCAGTCCGGATTTTGCTTGTGGAGAATATGAATTCTGTCTAATAAGTTCGCAGAATCGCAAATACCAAGAGGGGCGGTTCAACTGCACGTTGACTGTAGGCAGAAGTCCCATTAAGACTGCATTGAATCTTACCTGGGACTATGCAGGCAGTATGTCCAATTCCGCGTGGAGCTATGCTCTTGAACCTGTCAGGGTAAGAGCGAGGTTGATCTGTCCGATTAACGGCACTGGAATCAGTGGCCAAGATCTAACCCTTAGTCTTCTAGATTCCTTGACTTCGGAGCCAGTCTACCAGTTAAGTGTGATGACGAATTCTTCAGGATTCGCAGGCTGTTTTCTTACAATCCCGTTTGAAGGCAAATTCATTTTGCAGGCTTCCTACGAAGGGGTATACAGTGTCTGGACAGCTTCACTGGAAAACGCGTCGAATATCATTATGGCGAAAGCTCGGGGTCTGTCTTTTGTCGAACTGCTGGGTTTGCCTTCAAATATAACTCTTGGTCAAATGTACAATGTCAAGTACATTATTCTCGACGCGTTATTGAAGACTCCTGTTTCAAATCTGAACTTGGTAATAGAGATGGGTCGTCTGTTACTTGCTTACGGAACAACTGACAGCAATGGAGTCGCAGATCTCAACATAAGCCTTCCAAGTGACAAATGGGATTTGGCGGGGAACCCCGCGCTACTGGTTGAGACAAGCCCAAGTGGTAGCAAAAGAATTTATGATGGCATCTTCCTATCACAGCCTATACATTGTAAGATCCCTACTATTACTACATTGAGAGTCCCCCGCGAGCAAGTTTTCGAGGATGGCGAGATGATAACAATCACGGGCGAACTGCGATCTTCGAACTCAACCCTTTTAACACATCAGAATATGACATTCATGATCTTCGTAGGTGGCGAAGGAACACCAGCGTACATCGTACTAGGAGAAACGGACGGCCAAGGCAAATGTGTCATATCGTTGAGATTACCAGAGTCTGGTACCATTGCTGTAATCGCTAGTTTCGATGGAAGCCAGATGTTTAACTCGTCCGTGGATGTATACAATGTTTCAGTTCTTCCAACATTCCGTCAACGGCTTATCTCATCTATTCCCTATGCCACTATAGCAACATTTTCATCAATTGTCTTATTATCAGCAGCAAGGAGAACCAAGCGAAAACTCAAGTGGGATGATCTGATTATCTCGTGATCTTCGGGAAGAACTGATTGTTAGCTGGTACTCATTAGTAATGGAGAATAGGCATGGAGCATTGCTAGTTCCCTATTTCGGCAAGACTTCTTCAACCCAGCGCGTCGTTCCTTTTCCAGTCTCTTTGTCCACTAAATACTCTTTCTTGAAGAAAGGTGCTTCGTGCTTGTACCTTTCAACACCCTGTTTCAATACACTGAATACATCGCGTCTGTGCCTGCCGGCGACTACAACATATACTAAGTCATCACCCGGCTCAAATTCACCTAGATTGTGATAGATTCTAAGATCAGCAATTCCTTTCTTCTTAATTAAGTCTGAGCGGATTTGAGACAGTGCGAGTTCAGCTTTCTCTTCGTATGCCTCGACTTCCAATTTCTTAACTTCGTGTCCTTCCAAGCTCTTTCCTCGAACTACACCCACGAAAACCCCTACGGCGCCGACATTTCCAAAATCCTTGTCATCTTTTACACTTCGTAGTATATCGTTTAGAGACAACTCACCCTTTTTGCAAATGCCAGTACTTTTCATACAGACTCCTCCATAGTTTAGTCGAAATCGCCTCGGGGGAAATTCCGCACGAAGCATATATTCAACTTTGATTAGAGGAATGTAATCCTCTTGTAGTCTGGTGTCAGAATATCATATAATTAAACAAGGAGACAACTAGTCTCTCTTAAGCTAGATAAGCAAATAAACTCTTTCAAGAGTGTAGCAATTCCTTTAAATAATGAAAACTTCCTTAAACCAATAGGATTATTCGTGCAGGGGTAGCCAAGCCGGTCAAAGAAATACGCTTCGGTCTAAGGCGGTGGACTCAAGATCCACTCTCGTAATGAATGAACGCTAAGTTCACCACGGGAAGGAGTTCGGGGGTTCGAATATTCCCCTTGTTAGGGGGTAGAAAATCCCTCCCCCTGCACCAATTCGCATCATATTGGTGCACTCTTCGAAATGCAAATCATTCCAAAATCTCTGTTTTTTCACACTCTCATAAAAGACTAACCTGACGAAGCGACTGATAGTCGGATGCCTATCTCGCTTCTACACTTGTCCCGACCTTGCGCCCTCTTATCACAAGCAGAATATTGTCAGGTTTGAGCCCGTTGATCACCACCACTTTCGCCTTTTGCATTTCCAGAATCTGGATTGACTTTGGATCAAGTATTCCATGCATTCCTGGTTTGTGATCTCCCTGAGTGACTATCTTGTGCAAATCACTGTAACTCAATCTGTCTAATTTCTTGGCATTGGGGAATTTCTTAGGGTCCATATCATAGATACCATCTTGGTCTGTTGCTTTCACTAGAACCTTCGATCCTATCGACTCAAGGACAATAGCGGCCACGGTATCAGTTGTGATCCCAGGTTTCAATCCACCCATAACTACAATCTTCCCCGCGTTGAGAAGTCTCTTGACTTCCTCGGTAGTCGAGGGGATATCCTTTGAGCCATACTCGCGCAAAGCCCTAGCCACTAGTTGAGCGTTTAGCCTAGAAACCAAGATTGCAATCTCATCTTTATCATTGTCTGCTAGCCCCATCCTGTCAGCGATAGATATAAATTCTCTAGCTACTTTACCTCCACCTACCACTACTACAATCTCGTGTCCCTCTTCCTTAAGAGTTCTAAGAATGTTGGAATACTGAAGGATGCGCTCCGGCTCCAATGGAGATGCGATGACGGAACCACCGATCTTGATTACTATCCTCATTACCGGTTCAACACCCATCAATTAGATACATCGAAGAAAGTTAAATAGCTTGTTTACAGACTCATATTTGGATGTATTCTACTACCTTCAAGGACTTAACGGACACACATGACAAGCCGAATGCAAGGAGAACAAGTAATAATGTCCACGTACGATTCATTCGAAAGATTCAGACTTGAAAGGGAATTACAAGCACTTTCTGGCAAACATGGATTTCACACCGAACTCATTTCCCTCTACATTCCCCCCGGCAAGCAACTTAGCGAAGTGACTAACAACCTGAAGCAAGAATACGGGACGTCGACAAACATAAAATCAAAGTCAACCCGCCAGCATGTCCTCGACGCGATAACGATGATCACGCAAAGACTCAAGATGATGAAGTCAGTTCCCGAAAATGGCTTGGCTATATTCTGTGGGGCGATCCCCCAAAATGGACAGGGAAGCGAAAAGATGGAATTGTACCCCATCATACCTCCAAAGCCTGTAAATGTATACTTGTATCGCTGTGACAACAAGTTTCACATCGACCCTCTAAAAGACATGATAAAGGAGACTGCGACTTATGGCATAATAGTCGTGGATCGAAGCGAGGCGACTATAGCCATCCTCACAGGTAAGCATCTTGAAGTCGTTAAACGACTAACATCTGGAGTACCAAGCAAACACACCGCTGGTGGACAATCCCAGAGAAGATT
Organism: Promethearchaeati archaeon; assembly: GCA_019058495.1. Taxonomy (GTDB): domain Archaea; phylum Asgardarchaeota; class Atabeyarchaeia; order Atabeyarchaeales; family Atabeyarchaeaceae; genus JAHPYV01. Next base: position 9,142 of record JAHPYV010000065.1, on the reverse strand, counting down.
TGAGAGACTAATTGAGCAAGCAGCCCATGAGTTTTTCAAGAGGACTGGTAGCCATGCAAATGAAATATTCTTGAACATGCCTGATCTGAAAGGAATCCTGGTTGGTGGAGCTGGTCCTACCAAGGAAAAATTCGCACAAGGAGGGTACCTGAACTATCAACTCCAGCAGAAGATGCTCCCGACTGTTGACATTGGTAACTCTGGTGAAGAGGGTATCGAAGAGCTAATTGAAAACTCGAGCGAGTTCCTGAAGGGAGTACGCTATACTGAAGAGAAGAAGCTCGTGCAGAGATTCCTTGAACATCTGGCAAAAGAAACAGGGCTAGCTGCCTATGGTGAAAAGGAGGTTAGAGAGTTCCTAACTCAAAGTACTGTGGATACGCTCCTCATCTCGGAAGCATTAGAGACAATTAGAGTAACAGTTTCCTGTAATAGTTGCGACTATAAGAGGGAAGAGACCATTCGTAAATCTGATATGAGCTCGCTTCAGCAGACAGTTCAAAATTCACTTTGCCCGAAATGCAATTCTCCTCTGACGATCAGTGATGTCAAGTCCACCATAGACGACCTAGGAGAACTAGCTGAAAAGACAAATGCAAAGGTCGAAGTCATCTCAACTGAGACCGAGGAAGGGCAAGAATTAAAACAAGGATTTGGTGGCGTGGCTGCGATACTAAGATATCGCCCAGCTGGCATGTAGTAAATTCGTCAATCATGACAATCATTTCCGATTTACCTCTTGGGGTGATCAAATGGGTACAGATCCTAAACCCAGATTTGGAGAAAAGAACTGGGATCCAAAAATGGAGGAAGAGATATTCCAGACATGGAGGCACGAAGAGACATATTCGTTTCATGTGGATGGCAAAGGCAGACGACCCTTCTCCATCGACACACCTCCACCATACGCTAGTGGTCGATGGCACCTAGGTGGAGCAGTTCACTACTCGCAAATCGACATGATAGCAAGGAGCAAAAGGATGCAAGGGTATGAGGTTTTATTCCCGATGGGCATCGATCGAAACGGATAAGCCCCCCTAGAATTGGGAAGGCTCCGGAATGCCGATCGAAGTCCAGGCGGAGAAAGAGTTCGGACTTAAGATGAGGGAAACGCCTCGAGACAAATTCATAGATTTCTGCCGCCAGCTACTTGACAAATACGAGGAAGACATATTATCCATTACAAGAAAGCTTGGATTGAGCTGCAACTCCCTCGAATCTGATGCTGTTTACAGAACAGACAGTGCAGAGTATCGTCGAGTGACTCAAGCAACGTTCATCCAGCTTTGGAAGAAGGGGTTAGTATACGAGGACAAGAGACCGAACAACTATTGCACTGAATGTGGCACAACTATAGCAGATGCTGAGATTGAGTATAGAGAGCTTGAGACCTCTCTGAACTACATAAGGTTCAAGGTGAAGGGGTCAAGTGAAGAGTTAGTCATTGCAACTACAAGACCAGAGTTGCTATGCGCATGTGCTTGTATATTGATTCACCCAGATGATGAAAGATATAGGAATTATTATGGAAAGACAGCCATTTTGCCAATCTATGGCAAGGAAGCCCCCATAATAACAAATCCAGCCGCACAGAAGGAATTTGGAACTGGGGCTGCGATGATATGTTCCTATGGTGACTACACTGACGTCAGGCTATTCAGAGAATTGGGGTTAACTCCGGTTGCCGCCATAGACAATGATGGAAGAATGACTGAAGCAGCAGGGGAATTTAAAGGGCTTACTGTCAAGCAGGCGCGAAAAGCAGCAATAGATAAGCTAGTAGCGCAAGGAACTCTGGTCAAACAGGAAAAGATAGTTCATAGAACTCCTGTATGTTGGCGTTCCAGAACCCCAATCGAGTTCATAGCAATGTCTGAATTATATCTCAAACAACTAGATTTCATCGAAGAACTCAGAAATGTCGTTGACAAGATTGAATTCTATCCTCCAGAAAACAAGCAGATTCTAGTAAGCTGGATTAACTCTGTGACCATGGACTGGCCCATAAGCAGAAGAAGATACTATGGCACTGAGATTCCCTTATGGTACTGCTTGAAGTGCGGAAAACCTGTAATTCCACCCCCAGGAGAATACTATCAGCCCTGGAAGAATCAACCACCTTTAAAGCAGTGTCCACATTGTGGAGGAAGAAAAGGCTTCAAGGGGGAGGAAAGAACTTTTGACACATGGTTTGATTCGGGAATAAGTCAGCTCCAGATCATGCGCTACTTAAGAGATGAAAAATTCTTCAAGAGACTATTCCCATGCTCAATAAGACCCCAAGGGAAGGACATTGTCAGAACTTGGTGTTACTATTCTATTCTGAGGACATATCAACTCTTGGAGAAAACAGCATTCGAGAAAGTCTGGATAAGCGGTATGGTAATGGATGACAAAGGAGAGAGGATGTCAAAATCACGTGGAAACGTCGTGTGGCCAACACCACTTATTGACAAGTACGGCGCCGACGCAGTAAGATTGTGGGGGTGCTTGGAAGCACGGCTGGGAAGCGACATAATATTTTCAGAGGCAAGACTCGCGGGTGCTCGCCGCTTTCTAACAAAGCTTTGGAATATATCCAAATTCATATCAACATTTCCAATTCCCGACGAGAAAGAAACTGAACTATTACCTGCAGATAAGTGGATACTGACTGAGCTTAATCAAATGATATCTGAAACAAGAAAAGGTTACGAGGTACTTGATTTCAACATCCCAGCGACGAAGACCCGTAACTTCACATGGGAGACATTCGCCTCTCATTATCTTGAAATGGTAAAAGCGAGAGCATATAACAAAGGAAATACGTACTCAGAGAAGCAACAAAAGGGGGCTTGGTACTCGCTTCACAAATGCTTGGAAACAATCATAAAAATCGTAGCGCCAATATGCCCCTTCATGACCGAAGAAATCTATCGAAGACTCTACTCTCCGAAGACGAGCATACATCTCCAATCATACCCAAGACCAGAACAAGAATGGGATACACCTCTGACTAACCAGACCTCTCTCATCATAGAAGCAAACAGTGCAATATGGAAAACCAAGAAAGATAGAAAGCTTTCTCTGAATTCCCCAATCAAGAACCTTCACTTGCCCGAAGATCTAGAGCCATTCGGAGATGACCTAAAAACTATGCATAACGCAAAGAATATTAGTTTCAAACCTCCAGCTAAGACAGATGAATATACATCAGTAGATGTAGGGGAACACAAAAAGGGCAACAAAATTTACATCCAACTTTAGAACAAATCACCAATAGATCTTATATTGAGAACTACCATAACACCAGAATCGTAACAACAAACAAACTAAAGACCAATATGTTACGGAAATCTATGTGGACCCACAGCAGGAAAGCGAAACGACGCATCCACCTGTACCATTTTTCTTTCTTTTTCCCCTCTTCTTAAATCGCTCCCAGAATGTCGGTGACCATCGTAACTCAACTAGAGAACATCAACACCAACTATTCGAAAATGTGATAGTCAGCTTGTCTCACGCCTTGAATTGAAACAAAGAGTCTGAAGCATCCTTTCTCACGGGACAAATGTTTTTTCTAGTTCATCATTGAACGCGTGGCGAATCGACACGCCGTTCTTGTCCGTTTCATTATCATAGTTTGCATTCGAAGAGGACTTCTCCTAGCCTTAAATAGGACACGCCGTTAACCAATCGCTGACTCGATTTGATGCGAAGAGTGGGAATCTTAATGGATCTAGCGAATCATGCGCTATCATGTGAAAGGGACAGTGATTTGCTGGCGCTGGGGAGGATTTTCAGACCTTCTTCTGGAATCACAAACGAGTTCCTATGCATCGCTGTCGATGATCTTGCAATGCATATGGTTGTTCTCGGTCAGACAGGTATCAGAAAAACAACATTCACAATCGACTTGATACGTCAGCTTTGGCATGCAGATGTATCAATCAACTGGACGATAATAGATCTGAAAGGGGAGTATCTTGAGGGATTGCTGTCACGTATAGGCGAGCGCATAACGGTCTTCAAGCCAGGACTGAGACAAGCCTCTGCAAACCGCCATGATGACGATCCGAGTCTTCACGAGAAAGTTGTTCTTGCTCCCCTTATCATTGACCTATTCGAGTTGGGCCGAGGCAGCCAAAGTGACGGAGGCATTGAGCGCGAAGAACGTGTCGAGAAAGTCTTTTCACTCCTGAAGGAGAGCTTGGCAGGGCTTTTCAAAGAAAACGCCGAACTGAGTCCGATGATGGAAAGAGTTCTCCGTGAGGCATTGCAAGTCACCTATGAAAAGAAAAGTGAGCTTCCCCAGTTTGGAGGAGGCTTTTTTGACGCTGTTCTCAGCGAAATCGACATTTACGCTCAAGCTCATGGCAGAGAGAGGACAGATTTGGAGATGAGTTGTGAAGCGTTGAAGAACAGGATAGACCGATTCAGAAGAGGAATGCTGGGAAGAGTATTTAATAACCCTATAGCTGATTCGACGAAGAAACTTGAATCCGCTCATAGACAATGCACTGAGGATAATCGCTCTTCGTCACTTATCGACGGGAAAGTCGTGGTCGATTTGAGTGACTGCATAAAGGTAGGTTGCAGCAGTGAGGACATCAGATTACTTCTCAACATAATCATGCAGATCATATTTGGCTCTGCACTCAGAAGAGGCGTAGCAAGAAAACAAGGGATCCGACACCTGACCGTTGTCGAAGAAGCCAGCTTACTTGTCCCAGAGGTACTCCATAGGAGAACCATGGGGGATCTAACTGCTTTAGAAGATATGATGCTTATGGCGCGAGGTTTCGGGGAAGGTCTAATCTTGGTGGCTCAACGCCCAACAATAAGTGACTTTGTTCTCGCAAATGCGGGCACGAAGATCATCTTCCGCTGCTCATGTGATTCGAAGAGCATAAGCGAACTCTTGGGGTTCAATGAACGACAACTCATGCTATACAAATCGCTCAAGAAATTCGAGGCGATAGCCCAGACAACAGAAGAAGACATTGTAAAAATCGTCACACCGATGCCATGATCTTCTCGCTCACAAAAGGTATGATAGCAGGAACACAAAGTCAAGGTGGCTGAAAGAGGTGGCCAATCAAAGATGTTTCATTGAGTCTCCCTCGTTTTCAATGTCCTCTTCATGTTCGTGCATTCTGGGGGTCCCAGTCGACCCGACTCTCACGACAAGACAAAGACGACATCTAATATCAAGTTACTAGAGATGTTGTGAAACATGGCTACAGACGTCTCCAATGTTCTGACAGTTACTAGGGAGGTCAAGGAGTTACTTGAGGCCATTAGGACTGCTTCCTTATCTGGTCGCGAACCAGTTGAATTGGTCATCCTCGGGATATGTAGAAGAAATGGAAACAGTCTCTTAAAGAAGGGAAAACACGTATCGAAACTTATCAAGGAGAACCCGCGTTTGCTTTACAAGAAGCCGGGCATGACGCTGCAGGGAAGAAGGTGTAACCTCATCCTCCCAACGCCTGAAGGAAATAGACTTCTGGATGCTCTGGAAGCAAACAATGAGGTAATTCACCCCGTTTCCCTAGTGAGCAGGCAAAAACATCCGGGCGCCCCCACACTATACATATTACAGTCTTACTATCTAGATACGCGGGGATGCAAACGTCCGCTCACCATGACATTCGAGGGAAAGCTTCTGTTCCTTGAGCATGGTGATGTTGAATCCACCCCCGCTCGAGCAACAGAAGTAGTTGGGGAAATCAGGTGCCTGTGGAAACAGTGTAGAGATGAAGTTCTCAACTTCCAAGATCCGCAACCAGTCGCAACGCTACCACACATAAAATACTTGATCAGATTCGTGGTTTCGAGATTCAGAGTTGACTCAATGAGTATCCATGGGTCGGAGTTAGAGTATGCTTGCCTCATGGAAATGAAGAGGTTGTTCCCTGGGACAAGAGAGATAAGAACGCCAACAGGCTACGGACAAGTCCACGTGATAGGAGTTCCAATAACGAAACGCAAAGAAGTATTAATCTGCAAGGATTGCAAAGCAACTTCATGCCGGCACATAGCTTTCACTCTCCGCGAACCTAAGATGGTACAATCCTTCAATAAACAAGCTAGTGAAGAAAAGGTAGATAATCCTCATGGACATGTTTGACCCTCTTACGTTGGACACAGTCACGATGACGCAGTATCTTCCTTTTCTCAAGACCCGGCTCATCTCGCTTATTGTTGCGCTCATGTCGTCCAGATGGGCAAAAAACCGAAATTACACGTACTACTATGCGGCCCATGGGTTTGGGGTTGAAGAGGGCGGAGTAAAGAGAACTTGGTGCTATCTAGGGACGGATCCAAGCGTCTACCCGGTATCTCATAAAGCTGCTAAGTGCATGCTCAAGGATATCGGCGAGATGATGGGCAAGACCGTTTATCAGGAGTTGAAAGAAGGGCCCTACCGGTACGATGTGGTTTGGAAGGATTCGGACTCTAAAGATATGTCACCATCACACGTTTTTGAAATACAAGATAAGGGAAACCTGGATTCAGCATTGGCGAAACTACAGCACGCTAAAGATAAGTGGCCAGCAAAACTCTTCATTGTGGTAGCGAGAGAGAAAGATCGGAGCAGGTTGGACAAGATGCTGGAGCCTTACTGGCTTGGCACGTTCCACATGTTGAGAGGGCGCGTCATGGCTATGACAGCTGATGAGGTCAGAAAGGTTCACAAGTGTTTTACCTCTCACAAAGCGACTATAAAAGCCTTCATGGAACCCTTCTGACGTTTGCATGTTGATCGATGACGCGTGCCACTCCGTTCTTGGTTTCGAACTAATCTTGAATAGGATACTGTACGTGACTACAAGCACTCTTTCCAGACTCTCACGCTGAGACATGGCAGGTTCCACGCTCTACGTTGAGACATCTGGTTGCGATCGAAAAAGGATTTCGTTGTTAGCCTTATATATGAGCGATCGCTAACGGCTGTTTGATGTCGCTGTCCCGCGTTGGACTGTGGCGTCTGTTGTGCTTCCCCAACTTTGAGGAAGCTGTGGAATCAAAAGTTCGACATCCACGGTGGTGTCTGTCTTGCTTCTCGATGTGAGAAGGCGGCGTCCCAATCACTAGAGGGCTGAACAATTCTCTTCTAAGTAGTGAAGAAATGAGGGTACAGTGTTCAGAACCTTACACCGATCCAACCCAGTTCAAAACGGACAAAGGTAGCCAGTGCCGAAAGCATCGCGCAATCAGAGATCACAAATGATTTAGCTGCTCTCCTCTCCACCCGCCCACCATCAACTGCAACAATTACTAATATCTAGAGCAATAGGAGCCAAGAGAAGAGCGACCTATCCCTTCTGCCACGCTACGCTGTTTTGTATCGAAGTGACTGCGTGGCATACGTATAGACACTCCTCGCTCAGGCTTGGTGTAGTTAGGTGAAGGGCGCCGTGGAGACCATGATCGATCGAGATCACGTGTACAGACAATGACCGCCAACTTCCACTTAGAAATCATCCGAGAACAACCACAAACAGGACTAGAACCCGAAACAAACCCACATTCATAATCGATCACTAGCGGAGGCATGGCAATACGCAAGTCACGCTACTAACGCAATCAGCCAAATAGGAGGTACTTACATTGGACATATCAGAAAATACAGTTTCGGCAAACCCTTTCCCCCCTCCAACAAACATAATACCACCGTAGCAAGAAGGGCAAAAAACCGCGCATATCATGAAAACCCTCTTGCTAAGAGAATGCTCTTAACTGCCTCGTCGTCCACATGTGATCGACGAACGTCCTAGGCGCAGGGAGACTTGGGATCACGAGGAATCTCTCGGCGCACCACTTGCTGGAAGGTTTCTAGGGAAGAAAGGAGAAAGGGGCTGAGAAACTAGTATGGAGAAAGGAAAACGACCGTGGACGTACACAGCTCACCCAAATGTAAGAACCAAGTACTTTCATACAATTGACACCAAAGAAAAAGCATATTGGCTAGGATTCCTCTACGCCGACGGCTGCCTCATAAAACACCCAAGCACAATTCAACTTCAACTAAAGCTTAAACGAAGCGACGAAGAAACCATCAACAGATTCTGCGAGTGCCTCGGACTCGAAAAGACTATGAAAGACTTCCGCCAAGAAAAAGAAGAAGATGGAAGAGTATCAGAGAAAATCAGAATAAGAATTGCCCGCAAAGAAATGGGAAACGATCTCATAAACCACGGACTAAAATACCGGAAATCAAAGATCATCGAATACCCAAAACTATCACGTCGATACCTGGAACTCGCATTCCTACTAGGATACTACGACGGCGACGGACTACAAAATACAACAAGGATCCATTCTGGCAGCATCAAATTCCTAGAACAAGTGAAGAAAAGGTTCAACTTGCCCTACAAAATCCAAACCAACAAACGAGAAAGCAAAATCTACGGCAGAAAAATAAGAGGAACAGAATACCACATGTGCCTAGGCTCCGAGTTATTCAATGAGATGATGAGAAACTACAAACACAGCATGCCAAGAAAACGTCGGTTTCCATGCGATCCAAATGAAAGACTCCGCAGATACCGCGCCGCTTGCACACCCGAAGTGTTTTACAAAAGAAGAAAGCTACAGAAGGACTGGAGAGCCATCACAAGAGACGAACTAGAAAAACTAATACAACAAATGCCGCTGACGCACATCGCTACTAGATACAACATCAATCACTCAGGTGCTATATCGAATAAATGCAAAGAGCTTGGCATTTCAATACCAGAACATGGCTATTGGCAAAAACGCTTCTGGGCAAACCGAAGACCCTCAGAAACCATTCCAAACCAAAATCAACAGACCACTACCTAGAAGAAAGTGTAACAACACGCCCCGCTTCAACCATTTTCCTTTCTTCTTTCCCCCTTTTTTCTAAATCGCTCTTAGAATTTTAGTGAGAATCGTGACTCAATTGGAGAACATCGCTGCCAATCATTTGAGAGTATAAGAGTCGCCCATCTCACGCTTTCAATTGTAACCAGACCTCCGCAACAAAAAGACAGGGCTCAAGGATACAGCTTATATATGATATTAGCAAATTAATCAAACGCGGGTCCGTAGCTCAAAGTGAAGGTCTGAGCATAGATCCTCACTGGCAAAGCTTGGTTAGAGCGCTCGGCTGAACATCCGAGATACCTACAAC
>JAHPYV010000064.1 GCA_019058495.1 Promethearchaeati archaeon | reverse complement strand
ACAAAGATGTCCAGACTTCTAGGTTACTGTCCCTGATCATCGAAAAGGAACAACTCGTCAATTGTTGTTTTCAATGCCTTGGCAATATTATGAGCTAATTTGATAGAAGGGTTGTAATTTCCTTTCTCTATAAGCAAGATCGTCTCTCTTCGAACATCTACAATCCTTGCGAGGTCTTCCTGTGTCAAGTCGTACCGGGCTCTGAATTCCTTGATCTTTGTTCTCACTTAGACTTCTCCTCTCCTGTTGAAATGCCAGTGCAAGGCGACGTAGCTAACGACAATAGCGACAAGCAGTAGAATGAGCGTGGCGCTTCCGCTTAATTCAGGAAAGCTAAGCGAGCCAACAAAGACCACCTCGTAAACCAACAGTTCTATGATGACACCGATGGAAACAAATAGAGTGTAAAACGCCGCCTTTCCTTGCACTCGGTCTGTCCTCTCATCCTTCCCAGGATAGCCACCCCTCCCACTGACTACGAATCCGTGCTGAATCCACAGACCTCCTGAACACAGGAGTACTCCTAGCACCAGTACTAAGCCCGTAGGTAAGTCAAGGGTGATGCTTTCCCTTCCTACAGGGATGCCGATCATAAAGGTCGAAAGGCCCAGTGCCCAGAATACCAACCACCACCAAGAAGTCTGTCGGTAGGGAATACCTCTAGAGAGCGCCCGCGTGATCTTGGCATACGCGATGGTATAGATAACGGCAGCAATTCCAACGCTTAAACCCAGTAGTGCGACTAGTACTCCCCAGAACGGCGTTTTTAGGTCAATCGCAGTCCTGTTTCCGCTTGCGAAAACAAGTATGATTGCAACTGCGATTAGGACGGTCGTTACTATCCATAGGCTTCGTGTTGCCTTTTCATTCATGTTTTCCTACCCTCCGCTCCTTGTGGCTTATTATTTATATCTAACGTTATATTAGCTATATATATCATTATGTTAGATATAAGTAACATAAGCATAAAAGGCTTACGGTTCCGCAGAGTTCACGTCGTGATGGGATCCAGTTTAGTGGATTTCTCTACTGAACCCTTCTCCCGATGCCCTCTAGCAGTCGATCGCAGCATAGACCATTCGTGAAACATCGCCCGCAGCAAGATGGAAATCTGGGTGAGTACCCGTCGAGCGCACATGTCGAGTAGAAGGATTCATCAAAGTAGGGGCATTCCCCGGAAGCCGAAGTATACTCTAAAAGGAGGGCTTCGACACGATCCTCTGGGCGAAGAGGGTTGTAAAAGCATTGCTTGACTTCCTCAACCATGTGGGGCAGCCTCCGACGTCCGGGGATAAGCCTCAAGGGTGACTAAGACACCGCAGAGTAAGAAGTGCGAGAGACGCCTCTAAAAGTGAATTTGTTCGTGCGCTTAGAGTAGAAGAGAAATAGGATAATCTTGCCTTTCGTAGAATGAAAAAAGGATCGAAGGGGGTTTATGCTCTATTCTATTTCTCTTGTTTAGCTTTGGGCAAGCGCTTCCGACAGCTTAGATTTCCAGCTTGCCAGTTTGTCTAATATTACTTCTTTTTCTCTCCTGTCTAAGGTCCTCTGAGGAAACTTAGCGAGTTCTCTAGCTGTGGAAGCTAGATCATAGATCGCTACGAACTTGCGGGTCATACCCATGATCTTGTCCCGCGCATCGAGAATAGCCTTGGCCACCGCTCCTGCTGTATAGTTCAGCGCGTCTTCGACGGGGCTAAATAGCTGTTCTGCGGAACTTGAGTAGACACGGGGAGTTTGAGCCCCTGTTCCTCTACTCGGCGGAGGCGCAGCAACTGGCTCTGGTGGCGGTGGAGGTGGTCCGCCTCCGTACGTTGGTCGAGTTTCTCGTCCGGCTGCAGGCACGCGGGTCGAAGGCGCCTTCGTCGAAGGTCTTTGTGGCGCTGGCGCAGGTTCAGCTTCTCCAGGTGAAGGTGTTCCAATGTTCTGGAAATCCTGCAGTACTTGCTTTGCTGTCCGTTGGACTTCCGGCAGTGTTTCTAGCGTGCTTGAACCGGTTTCGACGAGTTTCATTGTGGTCTCTTCGACTGACTTGATTGTTTCAAGTGCCTTTTGGCTCTCATCTCTAATTGCACTTACGTCGCCCTCATTCAGCCCTGCTGTAGCAGCTGGCTGACCACTTGGGAGCGCTTTTGCTGCTTCACTTATTTGTTTCACTGTTTCAAGTGTCTTAAGGCCCTCGGTTCTTATAGCAGCAACTTGGGTAACAGCCTCGTTTAGATCAGGGGCTTTGAATGATTCCAAGCCCACTTGTGCTTGTTTGGATGTCGTTTCAAGAAGCGCAAGAGACTCTAGGACTCTTTGGGTGGTTTCTCTGAATGTGGTCAGGTGGTCGGCTGCTTCTTCCATCTTAATAACAGTGTTTGTAAGCGGAACCACTATGTTGTCAATTTGGGCAAACAATTTGTTAAGCCGCAGGCCAACATCCTCACTCAGCGCTCTGAGAAAAGTTATGATCTGGTCGACCTCTTTCATCAATTCGTTAACCTTTACACCGATTTTCTTCTCTAATTCGCTTTCCACATTCTCCTCCAATTTTGGAAGCCTCCTTTGTCCCCATGACTCCTAGCACAAGGGGAATCATTTCCCTCCCCAAGCGAAAAGAGGGGGCGATCCCCCACATCTAGCCAAATCATTATTAACGTCAGATTGCAAGTTTATGGATGCATTGATATTACTTGTTTTCTGGTATTTCAATATGCCGTTTTGGGCTGAGGCCTGAACTGTTGTTTCTCCCTAGATGTCAGCTTGCATGGTTCGCTTAAGAAGTCTCATGATATCGAGTGAACCTGTCTTCTCATAAAACTCCTTCACGCGGGCTATGCAGAATTCAACTCCATGCGATCTGTTTCCGAAAGTGACCTGCCGAACCATTGAATCAACCCAGTCAAGAAGACTTCTATCGATTGAAAGAGTTGTTGCAGCTTTTGCTCCAACGGGTTTGCCGACTGTCTTTTCGCCTAAAGTGACAGTGAGTTCTGGAACCTTTGGAAGTTTAGGTCTTCGCCCCATGCCAAATCATCTTCAATGAATGTGAATCACATGTCACATTATGTGCGCGGATATATAAAACAATTTTCAGCCAATGCAAAACCACGATAAAGACAATATAATTTTCCTCATAAGCGAGGAATTAGAGAGTACCTACACTCACTGGGAGCGCGCGCTAATCCGGTATACCAAGCCGCTAGTTCACATACTCATCCTTCCTTCAAGGGATCCCCAAATAAAAAGGTATCCATTCTTGGCTAAATTTTCTTCTTGAAAAAAGAGCACTATCTCAGCAAAACAATCGTAAATATATGAAGAACCCTATGTGTAGTGGATTCTAGCAGTCTCCGTAAGCTTCAGAAAAGTAGCTTTCTCAGAATATTTCTACACTTCTCCCAAGTTCAAGCGTTATTTGCAGTTGAGTCAATGCAGGGATGCTTTGCCCTAAGGCATTGCACATCATTACTACAATATCTAGTTGTTGTTGATACTGTCCAGTTGCTCGTGAGAGGAGATCGCTTTTCGTGCCACTTTTGATGAAATCATAGCTGCTGAAGTTCCACGTGAGTTTCTCTCCGGTGGCCTGCTCTGGGTGAATTATGAAAGTCTTAATGCTGTTACTCATATTTTTTTCTGCTGACCCGATGAGAATAATCCTAACAAAGGCGTAGCTTGTTGAGTTTCGTACGTGAAGAGCTACATTAAACGAGTTTGGGAGCAGGCTCGCTACTACTTGTATTCCGTTGCTTGCACTGCTGAATGCAGTTGCTATTATTAGTTCTTCCGCGGGTTGGGGGAAACTTATGTTCCAGAATTCTCCCCCCATCGGGTTGTTCGTTATAATTTGGTCGGTGTAGTTTATCCCCGCGGAAACATACCATGTTCCGCCATAGTATGCGCCGCCTGGCATTATGTCCGTTGTTGAGAAGATTGCAGCATAGTGATTCCCATTTAGCGCTACAGCTGGAATTGCTAGGGCACCTAAGGACAGCATCGCTACCAACCCCACGGCTGTGATGCGCCACGTATTCTTCGCCCCAACTGATTTTTCAGGAATTGTGATAGTGCTCCTTCCTCCAACGGTGTTGATTACTGCCGGGTTTTGGAGCTTCTTTGCTCTTATGTGGTGGGTGATGAGCAAGGTGCAGAAAATGTATGTCGTTAATATCATGAGTTGATTGATCAATGAAGATGCTGGAAGGATTTTGAAAAGATTTACGTTCCAACGTTCTGTTATGTACAACCAATAAAATATCCCTGATGGACTGTTAACCGCGTATGCGCTTATCTGGTTAAACATCATTGCGTGTGCCATAGGTAAGATCCAAATGGCGTTCAGATATTTTTTACCTACTGAAAGTAAGACCAGAAATGGAAGTACCCATACGAAGTAGTTTTCGTGTACCATCTGAGTCATCAAGAGGAGGTAGGATAACACAATCAAACAACCAGTTGTTAAGTCTGTTCGCAACTTGTTAATCAACATGAGTAGCACACCTACTCCTACAAGGAGAAGGAAGGTTGAAACAATAAGCACGATTAGGAAGCCAGCTGGCCCTACAAATGCGTCAAACAAAGGCGTAACAAACTCCGACCATATGCTGAAGGAGCCAGTAAGACCATACGTATTCGTAAGCCCCATTACAAAGAGTGCAGGATTCGTAACGAAGAATGGGAGTGAAGCTATTCCCGGTGTGGCTAACGATGATATCAAGAGTTTTGCGTTCTCTTTCTTTGCTCTGATTTGGATAAGTAAGACAGGTAGTATGAAGATTGGGTATAGTTTCACGCCTATGGCTACGCCTAGACATATTCCTGCTTTTATGGTGCTGCCTTTACATAAGAGAAAGTAGAGTGAGAGTATCGTGAAGAATGCTGCGACGCTGTCGAAAGATCCCCATATAGCCGTAACCAAGATGAGCAGGGGGTTAAAAACATAAAGTGCAAGTGCTCGTTTTGCCAGAGCTTCATTTCCATTTCTTAGCCTAAGCACCAATTTGTAGATGAAGTAGCCTCCGAGGATATCTGATGCTATTATAGGTGCTTTCGCAACTAACAAGAAGACTCCTTCAGGTACCCCCATCATTGAAAGGATGCACGCTGGCAGGAATATTGGTATAGCCAAAGGAGGGTATGAGTAATATGCGTAGATTGTTGCAGGCCCAGATTGTATGAAAGACGTGTAAGCCAATTTCATTATTGTGAAGTTCCACAGGTCCTCTGTTATAGGAGCCAAGCAAAGCCTGATGCCTAAAGCTATTAGTATTATGGCTTTCATGCTTCCGAGTTTCTTGAGGTCAGCTCTAAGCGCCATCGATTGATTGTCCCTCGCAAAGCCATATCCGGGCTCAGGTGTCGGCTGACTCCCTGAAATAGCTCCTTATCAGGCTCATAGCTATCCCTAATGTATTTCCTTTTGAGTACTTTAGGATCTTGTCGTCTGATACTGCGCGATGTTTTGTATTTAAAATTCACAATGCACCATATATAAGTCTGCAATTTCAATATATCTGGGTTGAGGCAGGTCTGTTGTAGAGAGTAGTAGGTTCGAATTGTAAGATGTCGAGAGTTGGAAAACTGTGCAAGAGTAACTGGATGACCTCCCACTAATGCGTTAGTCTCAGATCGGTTTTTGTGGTTCTTCTGGAGATGGAAGATTTGAGAAGCAATCCGCTTTTCTTTCTCCAACAATCCGCTTGGAGTTGTCTTTTCAACCGACCAATTCAGAGAGCAATCAAGGAGTTTGGCGCGCGCCGGACGATTTGTAATGATCTATCAGTATTCTTATCACATGGTTGAAGCTGCCAAATCCACAAGGTATGACTTTTGCCTGCTTCATCTCCTCTCTCAGCTTCAGAAGCTCGTTCCATGTCGAGATTTTGACTAGCGCGCTACGATTGAAGACCAAAGGTCCAAGAATAACTGAACTCGACTTTTCCGATTTTTCTATGCTGTTCTAGATAATTTGAATACGTTTTTCCTAAGGACTGTGCATTTGTTGAAGCCGTGTTTGGCTGATTTCTCGGATTTTAGAACTCACGCTTTCCTGCTGTTAATATATTCTTGTCCTATGAAATACTGCAGCCAGTGCGCGCTATAGAACAATATGCCTACGATAGCGCGCGCACTTCTTCCTAAACACTTTCAGTAATATTTATTGCTGTAAGTGCATACCTTGCTCAACAGATTATCGAATAAGAGGTGCAGGACATGAAAGTTGATCTATCTGGCGTTTCAGAGACTTTATTAATGGCTCTCTGGGGCCGTGCGAAAATCAGCAAGGAGGATAATCCAGTCCTAAAGGACTCAAAGGCGATCGAAATTGTTGAAAACCTCATCGAATATGACTTTGAAAAACTAGACAAACATCTCCAGAAATACACTAATGTCGTTTGGCTGGTAAGAGCGAGAATGTTTGATGATACTATCAGAAGATTCACGGCGGAACACCCAGAGGCGACAATAGTAAATCTCGGTGCTGGTCTTGATACGAGTTTTTCAGAGTAGACAACGGCTCCATAAAGTGGTACGACCTAGATCTCCCTGATGTAATTGAAATAAGAAAAAAAATCATGCCCGAAACTGACCGTATGAAATGCATAGCCAAGTCTCTAATGGACACTCATTGGATGAAAGACATCAAGGGAATTAAAGATGGGATTCTTTTCTTCTCGGGAGGAGTCTTGGTTTACTTCGAGGAGACAGAAATAAAGAAATTGTTATCAAAACTAGCGGATGGGTTCCATGGAGGAGAAATCGTTTTTGATACAATGTCGTCGTTCATGGTGTCTCAGGGCAACAAGCTAATAAAGGATTCCGGGATAGAAAATGCGTTCATCAAATGGGGGATCGATGATCCTAAGGCCATTTCCAAATGGGATCCACGAATAACCATTCTGGAAAACTATCCTTTGTTCTCAAGGATAGAAAACAAGAATTATTGGGGTCAAGACGTGGTGATGACCATGGATATCATCGATAGAACTAATGGTTCGTGTATTGTTCAACTGAAATTCCGTTGAGTGGTCCTTTGGGCGGCTCCGAACTTAGCGCACCCTCTAGATCTGGAGGGACGCCAAGACAAGCCGGCTAATCGACACGCGCGCGAGCGGGAACAAAATCTGCGTGCAAAAAAGAGGGAATGGAGTTTTAGAACTCACTTTTCTTTGCACATTATATTTTTACGGCATTCCTATCGTAGAATGTAATTCTCCCAGATGATGGGTAGATGTTTGGCACGATTTCTCCCGCCTCTGATTTGGAAATCCTTAAATAGCGAGTACGTTCGCCTGAATAGTTCCTGTAAACAGGGGAGAGGCAAACATTGTCAGAGAGAAGAACTCTCTAAGTAGAAATATCGGTTTTTCATCAACGGTCTCTGCTCAAATGGATCAGTTAAAATAACAGTATGTCTCCAAAGATAAAGACACGATAACCTCAGCTAAATCATGAACTTGCAAAAGCATTCTGAAATCGCTTAGCAAGGAAGGGCGGGCACATGAGCACCTTTGTAAAAGAGATAACCGGTCTTTCTAATGCTGAAGCAAAGAAGAGACTGGAGAAATATGGTCTCAACCAGATCGTGAAGCCCCGCGAAGTGCACTTTCTTGGCATAGTGAGAGAGGAAATCGTCGAACCAATGATCCTGCTTCTAATCGTTGTCGCGTTCTTCTACACTATCTGGGGTAGCCTCGGAGACGCCGTAACAATCTACGGCGTCATAATCGCCTTAGTCTTCGCCGAAGTCTACAATGAGTATAGAGCCAAGAAGACCATCGCGTCTCTCTCAAGGATATCATCACCGAAGGCAAAGGTACTGCGAGGCGGCAAGATAATCGATGTCGAGACTGAAGCAGTTGTCCCTGGAGATACGCTGATTCTGACTCCAGGAACTCGAATCGCTGCTGACAGCAAAGTCCGGGAGTCCTTCAGCCTCCAACTCGATGAATCCACTCTCACTGGAGAATCGTTTCCCAGAGAGAAGAAAGTGGGCGAGGAAATTTACACTGGGACTCTCGTTGTAAGCGGCGAAGGAGAGGCTGAGGTCTTCGCCACTGGCAAGAACACGAGGATCAGTGGCATTGCAGCTCTCGCCCAAGAAGTCAAACCACCTAAAACTCCCTTGCAGATCGGAATGTCATCTTTGGCGGAGACGTTGGTGTGGGTTGCACTCTTCTTTAGCATCGTAATTCCACTGATAGGATACTTACGCGGACAGGATTTCCAGCAGATGGTTCTGACGGCACTGGCGCTTGCGTTCGCAACGATCCCTGAGGAATTGCCAATCATAATAACAATGATACTGGGGCTAGGAGCATACAGACTATCACGTAGAAAGTTCTTGGTGAAAAAACTCAAGGCTGCTGAGGTGTTGGGAGACGCCACAGTGATACTCACCGATAAAACTGGAACAATTACTGGGAACAAAATGCAGGTTGCCTCTGTCTTTCCGAGGGATCAGGAATCGGAGATTATGAACACAGCTATGGGAGCGCTGACAGAGATCTCTTTGTCTCCCCTCGACAAAGCTATACTGGAAAGGGCTAAGAAACTTAAAGTGAAGACGCCTTCTGGCAGAGTCCTTCGTGAAAGAAGTTTTGGTGACAGCCGGAAAACAAAAACCCTCATGCGTGAAGCCAAAGACAATTTTGTGCTCTTCATTACCGGCGCACCAGAGGAGGTACTAGACCTCGCGAGAGTTGACAAGAAGAAGTTTGAAGAAGAACTTAATAATGAAACGGCGAAGGGCAGAAGAGTAATCGCTGTTGCTCAGAAAACAATCAGATCAGTAGAGAAAGATTTAGCGTTCTCAGACATTGAAAAAGACTTCAGTACCGTCGGGTTAATTTCATTCGAGGATCCACCGCGTAAAGGAGTAAAGGAAACAATAGAGACAGCCAGACATGCTGGAGTAAGGGTAATAATGGTAACTGGCGATCACCCACTAACTGCGCGCTCAGTAGCCAACACAGTTGGTATTCCGTCAGATAATGTGCTGACTGGCGATGACCTCAACAGAATGTCGGATGAGAAGCTGCGCAAAGCAGTGAAAGAAGTTTCTGTATTCGCAAGAACTACACCAGAGCACAAATACCGCCTCGTCAAGGCCTTGCGAAAGAACAAGGAGGTAGTCGCGGTAACTGGAGACGGTGTCAACGACATAATAGCACTTAAAGGCGCTGATATAGGCATAGCCATGGGCGTCAAGGGTACTGATGCTGCAAAGGAAGCCGCTGATGTTGTGCTAGCTGATGATAATTTCGTAACAATTGGCCAAGGGATATTCGAGGGACGGAAGTTCTTTGATAATCTGAGAAAAGGCGTGAAATACTATCTTTCGGTGAAGGTTGCATTAATTCTGCTTTTCGCTTTCCCCGTCATCTTCAATACCCCATTTCCGTTTGCACCAATTCAAATTATACTTCTTGAATTGTTCATGGACTTAGCTGCTTCAGCAGGATTTGTGTCGGAGCCTTCTGAGAAGAACATCTACGATAGACCTCCTAGAAATTCTAAGGAGAGATTCATGAGCGGTCGAATGATCAGAGGAATCGCTGTCTCAGGATTGAGTCTTTTCGCAGCAGTCGGCATAACCTACCTGTACGCAAGTTGGCAGAATCTTTCTTTGATTCAGACTCAGACCTTAGCTTTCACAGCTTGGATCATAGGTCACATAATGCTCGCATTTGTTTCGCGCTCAGAGAAAGAGCCAATCTATAAGCTGGGATTCTTCTCGAACAGAGCAATGATAGTGTGGGCAGTAGCTGCCATTGGAACACTAGCAATCATAATAGCGATACCTGCTGTGAGTGTCTACTTTAGACTCACCTCGCTCACCCTAACTCAGATAGCCGTGGCCGTTATGATTCCATTTGTATCAATATTCTGGCAAGAAGGGAAGAAACTGATATCATTTAGAGAAGACCACTGAACCGGTGAAGCGAAGCCAGAAAAGAAGATAGTTCTTGACTTTCTCCGAAGCAAGACTTCCATCCATTACTAGATAATAGTCTTGTATCCGGGCTTTACAGAAGCTGAAAGACTAAGAACCACATAACGAATGAAGACAAGAGCGGAATAACCACGTTGTCGGTCCATGAAACGCAGAGAACCTCAGCACCAGAGACCGCGACTGAGACTAAGACTGCAGCCGAGAGTAATTTCTCCAAATCAATGGAGAACGGAAACAAAAGAAACGCCACGATTACACCTGCAAAGGTCATAACCATCACTGCAAAGGAGCCTTCAGCACTCTTAGTCTTGCCACGCCAGACATGGAACTTATGCCTGCCGAGAGGTCTCCCAACAACTTCACCAGCTCCATCACCCCATGATACAGCCAAGATAGATGAAACGAAGATGAAGGGCACACTCATGAAAAAGAGGAAGACCGCGGCGAAGGCGATTAAGGCGAGAAAGGCTGCGAGAAAGGTCTGCATTTTGCTTCCTTCATCCCTTGTGCCAGCAGACAAAGCAAGATCACTGACATGAACCTTAAAAAGAGACGAGCCGAAAAGCCCGACTAGAAAGATAACAATCGTGAGGGTTGGGCCAGTCAAGCTGCTATAAATAGGAAGTGCCACTGCGATTATGGAACTTATCGCTATGTGCGTAAACTTCCTAGGAATCCACTTCTCATGTCCTCGACCCGCAAGCACGCAAGAAATGGCTATGGAAGCAAAGGCCAGTGCATCTACGACGATGATCAAGGTGATATCTAAATAAGTCAAAGACGAGAAAAGAAGTTCTGCCATCGCCAGAGTTCACCATGATCTGTCAAGCGCTCGTCGTATGTCTCCTAATGTGCATTTAATATTAATAACGTTTTTTAGCCATGAAGGGACGAGTGCATCGTGCCTTTCGATGAAGGATTCCGTGGAATTGAAAAGAAGAGAGTAGTGTCAATCCTTGGCCTTATTTGATGTCAAGTATTTCCTTAACTAATTTCTTCTTGTCTTCAAGGTTTGCTTGCCTGGCGATCATGATTCTCTGTGCCTGAGGTGAGCCTGCGCCATGCAAGGATTCGGTTTTGTAACTCAGAGAAGCGGCGCCCATGGAGATGTTTTCCATGAATCTCAGAAGCTTGTAACGATCCTTCGGTGACACGTCATCACATGTTGAGAGGTACTTTGCCAGTAATGGCCCAGTTTTCGGATTATCAAGGTCTGCTTGGGAAGGCATTGTGCAAATTATGCCGCCAGCCAAATCTTCTGCTAACCGCCCGATTTCATAAGGGAATCTAGTGACGTTTTGCTTGTTGACATTGGCGAGCAGCATATCCATTTCGTAGTTGCCTGCATCTCGTTTGAATCCTTTGACACTGCACGCTAGGCTGCAACTGAAAAGAGTCTCATTGAGTTGAACCATTTCGACGAGCTTGTCTCTGATATGTGGTGCCTCTTCGACACCATTGTATTGAGCACTTAGCGCGGCTGCGCCAATTAGGACATCTCCGACACCCGTCTTGCAAGCATAGGACTGCCTGTGGAAACCTGCAAATCTGTTCACTAATTCCCCAGCGAATTCCACTTCTCCCTGCATAAACACTTGCTCACTAGGAATAAAGACGTTGTCGAAAATAACGAAAATCTCCTGCCCTCCATATTTCCAGTTGCCCACATCTAGCTTGTTTTCCTCCATTTTTCGAGTATCAGATGCTTGTCTGCCGTAAATCATTGTTATTCCTTTTTCGTCAGTATTCACTCCAAAACTCACGGCGTAGTTTTCTTCTCCAGGTTTCATGGCCAGCGTGGGCATTACAATTGCCCTGTGAGAATTCAGAAAACCAGTCTGATGTATCTTAGCGCCCCGCACCACAATTCCATCATCATTTGAATCGACAATATGTAGATAAGCATCTGGGTCTGTTTGGTTACTAGGTCTTTTGCTTCGGTCCCCCTTCGTGTCTGTCATTGATCCGGCTACGAAGAGGTCTTGACTCTGTACCTCTCCCCAGTATTGTTTAAATCGTTCATGGTAATTGGTTCCATGTTTCTTATCGATCTCCCAAGTTACGCTGTATAAGGCGTTCGCACCATCGAAACCGACGCATCTCTGAAAACAGCATGAGGTTTTTTGGCCCATTAATCGTTGCATTTCTACCTTCTTGACTAAGTCATCCACTGATTGGTGGATGTGCGTGAACCTGTTTATTGTCTCTCCCGTCAAGTGTGATTTCGCTGTCATTAAATGCTTGTACTGATCCAGCTGAGCAAGTTCGTAGCTTTTCTTCGCAGCATTGATAGAGGGCTCTATGATCTTGTAGTACGGATGTTTCCAGAATTGAGAAATTCTCTCTCCAAACATGTAGAGATTGACATCTCTTCTTATGCTTTCCAAGTACTCTTGAGGCGTTTTTAGCGGCATGTTTAACCATCAACCTGTAAGGTTCTACTGCTAGAATCCAACAATACTCACTTAAATCTTGTTTTGAGTGTATTTTGAAACATCTACAATTGACATCCCACTCAAGCGCAAAAGAGAAACATGCCACCTCGATATAGTAATATAAGAGAACTTCTTAACAAAGAAACACTGCCCGGCAGGGAGGAAACGCTCCATGCGCGCTCACACGTTCTTTCATGACGAGACTGAGAGGAGAAAATGGCAGAACCCTGAAGATATCCTAACCGAGATAGGTTTGAAACCAGGATTCACATTCATAGACATAGGGTGCGGAGAGGGCTTCTTTACGCTTCCAGCCGCGAGGCTAGTCGGTAACAAGGGAAGAGTGTACGGCTTAGACATATACGAAAAAGCCATACAGAAGCTCAAGGAAAAAGCCACCAAGGAAGGTCTAGAGAACCTGACCTTGAAAGCGGGAGCAGCTGAGGAAACAATTCTCTGCAAAGCGTGTGCCAACATTGTGTTTCTTGGCATCGACCTTCACGACTTCAGGGATCCACCAAAGGTTCTAATCAACGCTAAGAAAATGCTGAAACCAGGCGGACGACTAATTGATCTTGACTGGAAAAAGGAACCTATGGAGCTAGGCCCACCTCTACAAATAAGATTCAGCCAGGAGGAAGCCGTGACGAGAATTGAGGAAGCAGGCTTCAGGGTACAGATTGTCAAGAAAGCTGGGCCTTACCATTACATGATCATCGCGAAAGTCTAGTTGTGCGCTCGTAAACCCCGTTGTTTACATTTTGTTCTGCTAAGAGTTTTCATAATAACAACGATAACAAGCTGATCATGTGTGCCTCCAAGTTGCCACCAAGTGGTGAAGACGTTACCACAAGTTCAGCTCAGACTAGCCTGAGTTGCGGGGCCAAGGTAGAAGATCCCATGGTGGAGTGC
>JAHPYV010000280.1 GCA_019058495.1 Promethearchaeati archaeon | reverse complement strand
GGGTATGTCACCGAATACAGCCGCTTTCACAGGACTATGGAGAATATGTTAGACAGAAGCTAAGCATGAAGAGAGCCGAAAGGCGTTTCCGACAAATCCTTGTCGCATGCCCAAGGTGCAATGCAGTAAGCAAAGCAAAACTTACGCAAACAAGGAAGAAGTGTCCCAAATGCGGACATGTCTATTGGATAACTAGAAATCGCCTAAGAGATCCCACGATTGAGGCTTGTGTTAAATCTAGGATCGTACCTGCGAGCTTTCTTCAGGAAAGATTTGCTGAGCTTGAGACTTCGCAGACGACGTGATGCCTAGATTTTCGTTGATTCAATGGGCCTGCTGAATCGAGATGTTGGAACAAAAGCCTCTGAAGTGCTGATCAGTTTATGTCTCATACTGCGATCTTGATCGTAGGTGCTTTTGACTTGAATTATGACATTCTAAGAAAGGGGGTCTGCTCCTTCAATGCTGGAGATTGCGATCCTTCTAAGTGCTCATGTCAGACAGGCATGCCAATCCCTGGCCCCGAATCCCCAGATACGGACAAGGAGGAAAAAGCCTACTTTCGCGCCCTTGAAGTGGTTCCCAATTCCAAAGAACCTTGGAATAACGTTGACGAATTGGAAGAATTTCTTCTGGAGTACAAGATGGGTAGGGTGATGCCTCCTCCGGGCAAACGAAAGCAGTTGCTTTCAAAGTCGATATACTCAGTCCGTCAGCAACTGCAAGAGATCCGAGCGATGGATCTATTGGGCGATGAACTATCGAAATCCAAGAAATGTGCGAGCGAGATTTATGCCTCCATTAATAGTAGCATGAAGACGCGTCGTATTACAGAGAATGCCACGCTTGTGGCCAAAGTTATGCATATCCTGCAACCTAAACTGTTCGTAATTTTGGATGCAAAGATCCGCACTGCCCGTGGTCTGGAGTGGTCTTTTGATGACTACTGGAAGTACCTTGAGTTCGCCCAACAAGGCCTCAGAGAGACTCTAGAAGACTACAGGAGAGTTTCTAACGACAGTTCAGCCTCGTCCGCTTCTATTGAGAAGAGTATCTACCGTCATGGGTGGAAGCCGATAACCAAATTGTACGATGAGGCCTGCTGGGCTATGGTTCAAGGTTGGCTTCATTTCTGCTAGGTGTTGTTCATCTTTGCCTGATACAGATGCCGAGCCGTTAGCAAGTGTCCAAGCTCTATCTATTTGAACTCTGAAAACCAATTCATAATGAGAATCAGGTGCTGGCGTGAATGAAGGTTTCGAGAAAGTTGAACTGAATAGAATTCGAAGCAGTAATCTGCGCAAGACTGATCCTAGCCTTGACGAACTCACGAAATCGATCCAGGAAACAGGAATTCTTGAACCGCTTCTCGTGAGGAAGAAAGGCTCATTCTATGAGCTGCTAGCTGGGTCAAGACGGCTGCAGGCTGCTGAGAAAGCAGGCCTGAAGATCGTTCCCATTATTATTATGGATGTTTCCGACGAGAAGGCATTCGAGATTTCCCTCACTGAGAATCTGCAGCGAGAGAACCTTTCACCTTTGGAGATTGCAACTGCTCTAAGCGAGGGAATCAAAGACTTCAAGCTAAGTCAAAGAGGACTAGCAAAAAAGCTTGGTAAGGATGTGGCTTGGGTCAGCCGACACATCCAGCTTCTCAACCTACCCAAACCGGTTAGAGAGTCGTTGACACGTGTCAACGGCCTAACTGAGGGTCACGCAAGGCACCTGTTCGGACTGAATCGAAAAGAGCAAGTTCGGATCGCCCGCCTCACAATTGAGAGGAATCTAACAACTCGCGAGACCGAGATGGTCGTCAGACGAGCACGAATACCTGACGCACCTCATGAGTCTAACTCGGTCGCCTTGCAGAACAGGTCCAGTGACAACGGCAAATGGTCGGAAATCAACGATCTCAATTCTGGCCGTTGGAAGGAGTACGCTGACAGGTTCTCGTTCCAGTTTCATTCTGTCTGGTTGATGAGCAGGCGCCATGACCCCTTCTTTGGTGTGAACGGAACAATCTACCCTGGCACGTTTCCAATGATGGTTCCAATCAATTGCATTTTGAGGTACTCTCGTGATGGAGAACTCGTTCTCGATCCAATGGCTGGCAGCGGAACGACTCTCGTGGCTTGCGCCATGCTGAGCCGTCGTGGACTAGGAATCGATCTAAATCCAGAGGCCGAGCGGGCAAAGAAGAAGCGTTTCAATATTGTCGGAGACAAGGATCCAAAACTACAGCCCAAACTCGGACAGCAGAAGTTCATCCTTGGCGACGCCAGAGACCTTCAATTCTTAGAAGACGGTTCAGTCGACTTGGTAATCGCGCACCCACCATATCTGGACATGATGGACTACGGCCCGGTGGCTACAATCAAGGAAGTTCCGAGTTATCATCGATTCTTGCGAGAAATTCTTTCGGAAGCTTTCCGAGTCTTGAAGCCTGGAAGGTTTGGTTGTTTTCAGATTGGTCCATTTGCGGCTCGGAATCTGCCTCTTCATCATTTCCTTCTGCAACATGCACTGGATCTTGGTTTCGAGTTTGAGGATGAAATTGTTCTTGCCTTCCTCGCTGATTATGTTGGATACTCTTCTTCAGTTTCAGGCCGGGACACAGG
>JAHPYV010000279.1:2536-2627 GCA_019058495.1 Promethearchaeati archaeon | reverse complement strand
ATTCGTGAAGTTGTGGAACATCGTGGTGCTGCTGCGATCGTTCCACTTCTTGAGGACAAGGTCATTCTTGTGCGCCAATTTCGTTACGCCG
>JAHPYV010000279.1:0-2526 GCA_019058495.1 Promethearchaeati archaeon | reverse complement strand
AGTTGGAACACTGTACCAAGTCCGACCTAGTGTACAAAGGAAGAATCCTGAACCTGCGCGTCGACCAAGTTGAGTTTGATGAAGGAACATCCACTATTCGTGAAGTTGTGGAACATCGTGGTGCTGCTGCGGTCGTTCCACTTCTTGAGGACAAGGTCATTCTTGTGCGCCAATTTCGTTACGCCGTTTCGTCGGATCTGTTGGAGATTCCGGCTGGAACCCTGGAGCCGGGTGAAGGCCCCGAGGCTTGCGCTCGACGAGAACTTGAAGAGGAAACTGGGTACAGGCGCAATGAGCTCCACAAAATTCTCGAATGTTTTGTTGCGCCCGGATATAGCACGGAGAAAATTCATTTTTATCTAGCTAAGAAGCTGGAACGATCCAAAATGATGACTGAAGACGATGAGCGCATCGAAGTAGAAGTGGTCCCAATTGTGAATGCTATTGAGAAAATTCGAAACGGGGAGATTCGGGACGCTAAGACTGTGTGCGCGCTCTATCGTGCATTCGAGCTCCTATGATCCACCAGAGTCAGGAGTTTGGAGGTTCTTGTCTCATGCACTTAACTTGAAGAATTCCGGCTTGCTTGCACTGAGGATTTTGTCGAGTCGACTCGTCAAGGCAGCTATGTCTATGCCGAAATATTCAGCCTGATGAGAGACGAGTTTGTCGCGGGCACGTCTCATAACCGACAGTGTGACCTGTTTCTCGTTTTTCTGCCAATGAACCAAAGAGGCGGCTAGCAGAATTAGGCCTTGCAAGATCTCCTTCTCATCACCTGTAGCCCTCTTCCATGCGGCCTCAAGCGCCTCGTGACTCTCCCAATATCGTTCTTCGTTGAAGAAGTCGAATCCTAATCTGATGGCTTCCACCTTCTCGATGGCAGGGCTCTCAACATCGAGCTTTCTAATGGTGAGCACTGGGCCTATCTGACCTTCAAGAGCCTTCAATGAATCCTGCAGTTTATTGTCTGAGTCAAGTAAGAGATCAAATTCGATAGCTGAACTGCTCACTCGAAGATTTCCAACGTCTGCTCCAAATTTCCGCACAGTTTCATAGGCGTTTTTGGTCAATTGCTTCCTGTCAGCGGGCCTGACTTCGCCTCGATTTGCGAGCCTAACGAGGAATCTCATGATTATGTGCCAGCGTACTTGAGTGGAGTCAAGAGGTATTTTAGAAAACAGATATAACGAAGGTTTGTGAGCACAGGTTTCGCTGTTAGTTGGAGCTTGGTCTGAGCTTGTCAACATCATCTGAATACGTGATAGACGGAAACGCGGTGAACAAGTTGCTGGAACCGTACAACTTGGAGGCATTTCAGCCTACGTCCCAGCTCCATCACATGATGCCTGGGCAAGTATTCGAGCTGATCGAAAAGAAATTCATTAAGGGATTGTTGGATGAGATCGAAAAGTCTAAGCCACAGACGGTGCGATTCGTCAATCTGGAAGCAATAGCTTCTGGTCCGCACAAGGACTACTTGTACGCGATCTGCGGCGGATTTGAAGTCCTGATAAATACACTCTCTGCCAGGAACATACAGGTAACTGGAACGATACAAAACCCGTTAATCCTTCCTTGGAGTCTCGCCGCCAAGATCGACAAGAACTTCAAAGGGCTGCCAGCCCCTGGGGAAAGTACGCCCCCCTAAGTCATCTCCCATAGGACGATCACAGCTTCTTGCATTGCAGTGCCAGACCTTTGGAGTGAAATTCTCGCTTGCGAACATGAGTACTCAACCAGATTCAACATTTATTCACACGATTGTTCGAAGTCTTTTGGGTAATGGTTAATTTTGAGTGTGCCGTTGCTTGCCGCAGATGTTTTGGCAATGCCGGTTGAGATCGGAGAGAAACCGCCTGACTTTCAGTTGCACGATCAGAATAGGGCGATGCGCTCTTTGAAAGATTTCCTAGGCAAGAAGACGGTGTTAGCCTTCTTCCCGGGCGCTTTTACGGGGGTTTGTACGAGGGAGATGTGCACATTCCGGGACTCTATGCAGGCGTTGATGGGTTTGGAAGCACAGGTGGTTGGCATAAGCGTGAACGACCCATTTTCAAACAAGGCCTTCGCTGAGACCAATAAGCTACAGTTCCCAATTCTTAGCGACTACACCAGAGAGACAGTCAAGAAGTATAACGTGTTTCACGAAGATTTCGCAGGATTGAAAGGATACACCGCGGCTAAGAGGTCGATCTTCATCCTAGACGACAAGGGTACAGTACGCTACAGATGGATCTCTGATGACCCGGGCAAGGAGCCGAACTACGAAGAGATCAAGACCAAACTGGCCGAGCTTTAGGCCTCAACGGGGCTAGTTCTAGGTTTCAAGGTTGGATCGATGAGAAGGTATAACCTTCCATAACTGCATCTTGGAAGAGAGAGAAGTAGAAAGAAAAAGGTAGGTAGGTTGCCGGGGTCTAATCTATCCTAATTTCTTTGCCCCGAGGTCTTGGCTTCAGCTTTCGGAGGACGATTTCCACCACGCCGTTGTTGTAGCTTGCCTACGAACTAACCGGGGCAACG
>JAHPYV010000063.1 GCA_019058495.1 Promethearchaeati archaeon | reverse complement strand
ATATCAATAGTTACCCCTCTTTCTCTTTCTTCTTTGAGTTTGTCCATGACCCACGCTATGTACTCTGAGCCCTTGCCGAGTTTCTCTGCTTCTGATTTATACGTATCAAGAGTACGTTTATCGACAGCGCCTTTCTTGATGAGAAGTTGACCACCTAGTGTGCTCTTTCCATGGTCAATATGCCCTATTACTATCAAGTTCAAGTGCGGTTTCTTTTCAGACATTTAGGAATCATTCCTCCAATGTAGCCAGTAAATACAACTGGAGCCGTTCAGTCAAACGGTAACTAGCGTTATTCGGTTGAAAGTTTATAAGCTTGATGCTTTTTCTCCTTATATAAGTTTCTGGTGAAAAGATACTGAACCTATGGGTCTACTTGCCGCTCGTCAGCGATTATTTCTCGACTTAAGTTTTGACGTCAAACTGACAAGCCAGAATCTTCTGCGTATTGCGAACGCGAAACTCATGAAAATGTAGAAGCCAAGTAATTACCTAGCTGAGATTGCAATTCTCTCCTTCTCATCCTTCTTTGATATTGCATAAGACTTCGGATTCTTTGTTGCAGCAGCCATTATTTCGTCTGCCAGACATTCTTCTATTGACTTAGGGTTCTTGAACGAAGCAGACCATGTTCCTTCCATGATGAACTTAATCGCTATATCAATACGTCGTTGCGGTGCAACATCAACAGATTGGTGATAAACAATTCCGCCATAACTGATCCTAGTAGTCTCTTCTCGCGGTGAAGCATTCTCTATAGCTTGAACTAGAACCTTTATAGGATTCTCATGAGTCTTTAGCTCGATTATCTCAAAAGCCGCCTTCACAATGTTCGTTGCCAGATTCTTCTTTCCGGTGTTTTTGCCAGTTTTCATGAGACGATTTATGAGACGCTCCACTATTGGCACTTGGGATTTGCCAAACTTCTTGTGTTCATGTCGCCCTCCTGTGTGCGGAGCATACACTGGACGAAGCGAGATATACCCTCTCAGACCTACATCGTTCACCTTGATATCCTTGAAGTTCCACTTGCCAAAGAGTTTCATCTCGGACAAATTGAGCACCAGCATGATACTTTGGTCGTCGTCTTTTCTATTTACTAATTTGATGAGCTTTATTTATCTTTCTTCTACTAACGGTCGACTCTTTCAGGTTATCACAACGTCATTTATACCAAAATGGCGGTTGACAAGAAGTCGAGCACGGGCAACGTTTTTCCCGTTTTTGCCTATGGCCAAGCCTCGGTCTTTGGGTTCAACCGTTACTATCGCGGCCTTATGCCCTTCCTTTTTCTCGGTAACTTTCACCGACTTAATTCGTGCAGGAGCGAGAGTATTCTTTACAAAATCCTCAGGTGTCTCTGAATACTCAACGATCTCAACTTCCTTGCGTAAGGCTTCCTCAACGCGCCTCACGTTTGAGCCCCTCTTTCCTATTGCTAGACCTATGTCTCCTGCCTTTATCACAAATATGACTCTATTGCTTTTCTCATCAACTACGACATCCTTGGCGACGGCACCGGTGACTCCTTCGAAAAGTCGGATATACTGGATCTCGTCGGTGGTCAGTTTCACTCCGCTGTTCATGTCTTGCGTCCTCCAATTGCGATTTGCATGATGTTCGAATCACCTGGTTCCTGGATTACCATGGTTGACACCATGAAAGGCTTCCCACAGGTCGATCCAAGGTCCCATGACGAAGACTTGAACTCAAATATCGGTACTTGTGATAATTTGCTATAGTACTGGATCTGGGATCGGAGATCTTCAGGTGAGTTCTTAGATAGTATAATGAGTTTAGCCTTTCCCTTCTTGATGGCTTTTAGGGTATTTTCAAAACCGAAGGTAACCACTCCCGTCTTAACGGCAATCCTTATGGATTTAGACAAGTCTTGTCTATCCGAAGTGGCAGAACCTTCCTCTTTCTTGCTACGCGGCATTCTATCACACTTCCCAAACCATTAATGATGACTCGCTGTGATTGGCTCTGAGACAAACTAAGACTGCTTCTCTTTGTTGCCACGAGACATGTAAAGGTCTATGAATCCTGTTCCAAGCGGAATCGTTTGACCTACTATAACGTTCTCCGTTATACCATTTAGGAGATCCTCTTCACCTGAAACACTTGCATCAAGTAGGTGTTTCACCGTTACTTCAAAGGCTGCTCTTGCCAGCACGCTTTCCTTTTCACCGCTTATTCCATGCCTTCCTATTTGTCGGATCTCGCCTGTTCTAGTCATCAGATCCGATACTAACATTATGTGTCTGACGTCTACATCCAAACCCTGTTCTCCTAATACCTCTTGTGCTTCATGTATCAGAGCATTTCTTGCTGCCTCGATACCGAATGTTTCAGCAATCTCATGTATATTGTTTGAGATAGTTCTTGTGGAGTCAACGCCAGAGACCTTTATCACTTGTGAAAGATTCGTTCCCTCTGTATACAATATGTATTCTTCCTTTCCGCTCTGAGTCGCCTCTTTTCTTATCATTACTCGCTTGATGCCTTTAATTCCCTTTATTGGCGTACTTCGCACTCTTTCCAGCAACTTTGGATAGTCGCCAAAGTCCTCGGATTGCATCTTAATATGGATAACACCACGTTTCTCATCAAGATCAAGATCAACCTTTCTAAGTACCTTCAACTTGCTTACAACAAGTTGCGGAGTAATTCCCTTGTCTTCCATTAGATCCCTAGAAAGCTTGACAATAATCGCGCGATTGAGTAAATCAAATTCAATACTCTGAGCTATATTGTCAATTTTGGTCAATTCGATCCTTTGAGCTACATCGCGAGCCTTAACAGGATCCGTTGCGTATTCGTCCTCAAAATACACGGTCATCATTGGGGTGGAAGGGTTCTTTCTAGCGTCAACAATCTCTATCAGTCTTGGTAAACCAAGAGTAACGTTGAGTTCGGCAACCCCCGCGTAATGGAATGTCTTCAAGGTCATCTGAGTTCCTGGCTCACCAATTGACTGAGCTGCTACGTTACCAACAGCTTCACCAGGTTCAACAAGGGACTTTCTGTATTCCTTGATCACTTCGGTGATTATTCTCTTGAAATCATCGTCCGTGAGTTCGATTTGAGAAAGCCTCTTCTCCAAATTCTCGGTTATCAAACTAGGCAATATATCGTTATCTCTAATTATGCCCAGGCTTTCAGCAATCTCTTTATTTGTTAGAGTCTTCATTATTATTCACCGCTTGTATTTTGCCCCTAGATTCCTTTTGAGTATTGCATCTATGTCCACTGCATGCCCGTGGTAACTCTTCGAGGGATCTACGCCGTCTTCGCCGTACTTGAATTGGACTATTCTACCTACCGAGGTTCTGACAGTTCCGTCGTATTCAACTTTGATGTCTTGAAGTGCATTGATCAATCGACGCTGCATGTAGCCACTCGTTGATGTTCGGACAGCTGTATCTACTAATCCTTCTCTGCCACCCATAGCGTGGAAGAAAAATTCAATTGGTGTGAGTCCTGAACGATATGATGCAGACACAAATCCCCTAGCTTCTGAGCTTAAATCACCTGGCTTAAAGTGGGAAAGGCTCCTTTTCTGGTACCCCCTCATTATCCTTTCTCCTCTAACGGACTGTTGTCCTACACAGGCGGCCATCTGCGCCAGATTGAGCTTGTCTCCCCTGGCGCCTGTTCTGGCCATTATCACTGCATGGTTCTTCATTCCCAAGTATCCGTCAGCAACCGCTCCTGCGTCATCCCTAGCTTCTGAAAGTTCTTTCATTATGCTCATTTCAAGGGTTTCATTGAGAGTGCGACCTGGCAGGGGTTCCATTTCACCTCTGTTGAATGTCTCGATTAACTGGTCAACTTTGCGTTGTCCTTGATCCAATATTTCCCTGATTCTGTTGACGGCCTCTTCTTTAAGCTCAACATCATCTATCCCCATGGTGAATCCTTTGACTGTCACGTAGGACAGTAATAGTCTGGTTATGGAGTCAAGAAAAGTTCTTGCTGCGTCGCTTCCATAGTTCTTAACAATCGAATGGAAAATGCTCTCTGGGACTCCTGCGCCAAAGGCGTTCTTGTCAAATACTCCTGAGATTAATTTGCCATCTTTAACGACACAGTAGGCATCATATTGGCAGTCTTCCTTCTTGCATGTGTCGCATTTGTGGCATATCTTCGCTTTCCAAGTGTAATTTATGTCTTTGGGCAGAACCATACTCACGATTTCCTTCCCGCTCCATCTGTCTGGATTCTTGAGTTCAGGTTGTGGCAATTCATCTTTTATCGCTGCCGCTTGGAGGAGGGAGCTGAGTTCTTTTCTTGTAAGATAAGTGCCTCTTCTTGTGAGGAGGTACCCCGCTGAAATGTAGTCTTGGATCCCACCTATGATGGGCCCTCCGTATCTCGGCGAAAGGATCTGTTCTTGGACGCGCATCAAGATTTTCGCTTCTGCACGTGCCTCTTCACTCTGCGGAACATGCAGATTCATTTCATCGCCATCAAAATCCGCGTTGTACGGAGGGCAATTTTTCGTGAGGAATCCCGCAGCAACGAAATTGTGGTTATTGTCGCTAGTCGTAATATCATATGCATTTTGAAGTTCGATTTCCTCAATACAGGCTATCTTGTCCCAAGTGAAACCATGTTTGAGTCCTTTTGTGGCAGACTCTTTCCAACTGTGAAAGTCAGGAAAACCGGCAGGCAATCCCGCAGCTGTTCGATCGTTCGACAACCAAGACGCAACAGTGGCCCAAGAATGATGGCCAATCGCTCTGGCAATGGCTTCATATGTATAACCTTGCTCTCTAAGAATTTTCGCCGTCTTGAGCTGGGCGGAGGCCTTAGCTTTCGCATTGTTCTTGGCTGTTATGTATTCACTCGCGAGTCTACCAAGTTCTTCCTTC
Source organism: Promethearchaeati archaeon (assembly GCA_019058495.1). Lineage (GTDB taxonomy): Archaea > Asgardarchaeota > Atabeyarchaeia > Atabeyarchaeales > Atabeyarchaeaceae > JAHPYV01. The sequence continues at coordinate 8,574 of JAHPYV010000063.1, read as the reverse complement.
CTGTGATCAAACTCGTAGCCAATCCTTTTGAACAGAGCCAAGAGATTGTCGTCGGCGGCGGCGAAGCTACAAACGTAGATAATGGATTTCCTGCCATCTTTTCGCAGGTTACCGTCTTCGGTCCTGATTGAAGACAAACGAACGCCAAATTCGCCTAGTAATGCTTGGATATCTTGGATGAAATCCTCTGCGGATAAGCCTTCTGCTTTGGCAATCTTGAATACGGGCTGGTTAAATTTCGAACCTGAACTAGTGTGAAGGCGAGGCCCAGAAAGTTCACATCCGAAATATGCCCTAAGGAAGGCACGCTTTGCCATTCTTGGGGCATCATTTAGCCATTTTGGTACACGGTATTCTTGAATTACCTTGTCGCCCTCAGGCACACCTAATGACTTGAAAGCTACCGCAACCGGTTTACGCCTAACTTCGAAGAAGTACGCACTGCCTCGCGGTCTGAGTATCTTGCCATTAGTCCTAGTAATATCAAAAACACGAGACTTGAACTTTTGGATAGGTGTCGGATTGAGATTGAGATCTTGAACAGTCTCCCAGAGATTGCCAATGTCTTTTCTATCTGCAGCGCGAAATATAACGCGACCGCCTTCTTCTGAAATAAGCATAGTGCCATCTCCAATCAGATGACCCACAAGGCTGGCAAGTTGAATTTGCTTTTTGGAACTAGCAGGAACATCAATGAGATCTATAGCGTCGAGTTCGCTCATGGTATAGCGTGTGTAAGTATGTTCGGGTAGGGCATCCAAAATCTGTTCTTGGGTGAGAATATCAGGGCATCCACCAGCCAATGGAATCTCTATTGGATAGACTACCACTGAGTCAGTGCATTCCAACTCTCCTGCCTTGACAATGCCGCGCTTGGTGTAGAATGGATGCTCCTCCGTGGCTTTCATGACGCGCCCGTTCTCCGTAGTGATTTTGTATGACTTAAGCCCTAGTCGTGTAGGATTGACAATATGAAGATCGGTGATTCCCGAGAAGTACGCTTCTTTGTCTTTCTGCCAGTCGCACGAAAGCGGCGCATACCCAGTGTTGTCTCCAACAAGACTAGCAATGGGGACTCTGCCTAGATCTGTATACAGTTCAGTGTCTCCAGACAAGCAGACACATAGATTCAGGCGAAAAGTTCTGTAAGGCATGACGCGGACTTCGTGAGCCATGATGGACATCCGGTGAAGTGAAGGCTGCCTGTTAAAGAGGACGGTATCTCCTTCCTTGAGATGTCGTTCGACTATGAATCCAGGCTCAATTGAATCTGCAATCGAGTCAAGATCCTTGACGAATCTTAAGTCGACCCTTCTGCCGTCCATTCGGATAACGTAGTTTGCGCCAGGGTGCTTCTCGGGTCCGTTTTTCACTAGGCGCTTTGTTTCTTCAATATTCCAGTTTGTGACTCTCTCTGGGACAGTAAGGATCTTGGCAACATCAAATGGAACGCCAACCTCATTGATGCTGATATTAGGATCAGGTGAGATGACGGTTCTAGCAGAGAAGTCGACTCGCTTTCCCGATAGGTTGCTTCTGAAACGGCCTTCTTTGCCTTTCAGGCGCTGCGCCAATGTCCTGAGCGCTCGCCCAGATCTATGTCTTGCTGGGGGTATGCCAGACACTTCATTGTCGAAGTAAGTTGTAACGTGGTACTGAAGCAGCTCCCATAGGTCTTCAACAATCAGTTGGGGAGCACCTGCGTCGATATTCTCTTTGAGCCTTTGGTTAATTCTGGCGACGTCAACAAGTTTGTGGGTTAAGTCATCTTCTGACCTTACCCCTGACTCGAGAGTGATGGATGGACGGACGGTTATCGGGGGAACAGGAAGAACAGTCAGTACAGTCCATTCGAGTCTAGCGTGTTTGGGGTTTATTCCCAAAAGCTTCTCGTCTTCATCGGGAATTCTTTCAAGTTTATCTCTTATGTCACTTGGAGTCAGCCTTGCAGGTCCCTCTTCTCTCTCCTCGGTGAAAGAAGTAGGTTTCTCATAGCCTATCTTGCGCTGAGTTTCTCCACAATGAGGGCAAACAGTTACTCGTACTGCATGCTTTACAACTTCGTCCACAATGTCCTGACTTAACTCGTTCCAAGTTTTCTCATGCTCATCCATCTCTTTCTTATACTTCTCCAATTCGGATTCTGGCAGGAGAAGCCTGCTGCACTTTCTACAGCTTGCCTTCAGAGCCTTGTAGATGAGCTTGGCGAAACCAACGTGGATCACAGGTCTAGCCAACTCTATATGACCAAAATGCCCGGGGCAGTCGCCGACCCGATTACCACATGTTTTACATCTTCGACCAGGTTCAACCGTACCAAGCCTAGAATCCATCAGACCTGAGTCTATAGGCAACCCGTCTTCATCATATGTATCTGCCGTGATGATTCTGGTCACAGAGAGTTTCCTAATCTCATCAGGCGAGAGAAATCCAAACCTTATCTTTTCAATGATCTTCGGTACTCGCAATGCCATAATCTTGATGCACCTCCTTCTACGAAGCACGTTCCTTTAGGACCATTCTTGGAGCAATTCCTAGGCTCACAAGTTCCTGAAGTAGCAGCTTGAACGCATACGACATCTCAACTCTGGAAACCCGTCCCTTGTCACCGCAAACTCTGCAATAGTATCTGTCTCGGCTCCTATCGTATGCTGCAAGCATTCCACAATTCTCGCATACTAGAACGACACACTTGTCAGATTCTTCAAGCAAACGTTCCTTTAGAAGTAGTGTAGCTCCATGTCCGATCAGGCAGTCCCGCTCCATCTCCCCGAACCGGAGACCACCCTCCCTTGCACGACCTTCTGTTGGCTGCCTTGTCAATATTTGGACAGGGCCTCTCGCGCGGGCATGAAGTTTGTCAGCCACCATGTGGTGGAGCTTCTGGTAGTAGACAACTCCGATAAATATATCTACGTCATATTTCTCCCCAGTTATCCCGTTATACATGACTTCCTTACCATTGTATTTGAAGCCTAATTTAGGCAACTCGTCATAGAGGCTGGGCACCTTTTCACCAGAGAAGGCTGTACCATCAATAGATCGACCGGATAACGCGCCGATTTTGCCAGCTATTGATTCTATTAGTTGACCAATTGTCATTCTGGAAGGTATAGCGTGAGGATTAATCACTAGATCAGGGACAATTCCATCCTCAGTAAATGGCATGTCCTCTTGAGGGACTAATAGACCTAAGATTCCTTTCTGCCCATGTCTTGAAGCGAATTTGTCTCCAAGCTCAGGCACTCTTGAGTCGCGGACCTTGACTTTGACTAAACGGTTACCTTCAACTGTTTCACCGAGTATCACGGTATCAACAGTACCGGATTCACCATACCTTAGATTAGTTGAGGTTTCCCTTCTTGTAGGACTCGGCACTTCGAACTCTGTGTATTCTTCGAGGAAACGCGGAGGACTGGTTCTTCCAATTAACACATCTCCGCCTTGGACGTCTGTCTCAGGCTCAATTATGCCATCTTCACCAAGATGTCTGTAGACCTCTGCTGCGCGGTATCCTCTGACAGTTTTGTCAGGGATCTCAAACCTGTCCTCTTGACCGCCTGGATATTTCCTCTCTTCTGCCTCATAGCAACGGAAGAAGGTGGAGCGCGCCAGTCCTCTCTCAACAGAGGACTTGTTCATTATCAGAGCGTCTTCCATGTTATATCCAGATAGTGAGAGAATGGCGACTACGAAGTTCTGTCCGGCCGGGCGCTTCACGTAATGTATCGCGTCCATCGCTTTTGTCTTAACCAGAGCCATCTGAAGGTAGTGGAGAATGTGAGAACGGGTATCAACACGCAACCTATAGTTTGCGCTGAAAAGTCCTAACGCTTGCTTGGCCATGCCTGCTTCGTAAGTGTTCCTGGGAGACTGATTGTGTTCCGGGTATGGTATCACAGAAGCGCATATGCCCAGAATGGCAGATGCAGCTATCTCCATATAGTTATGTTCAGATGTTAATGACTCTGCTCCGATTGCGATGTACGCGTTTTCTTCCTCTTCAGCATCGAGGTATTCGATAATTGCGTTTCTTACTAGATCACTGAACCTCCATTCATGGTTACGTAGTTTCTCAATGTGTTCAAGAGTAAGTTTTGGTCTACCATTATCAACGATGAACAGTGGGCGCCGAACCCTTCCGGCGTCGCAATTTATCTGTACTTCACCAGCATCAGGGTAATTGGCAATGTTTACTTCGTTACTTATCTCGCCCCTTCTTCGCAGAATGGCGACTTGGTCTTTGAATCTTGACGGGTCATTGTGATAACCGATCAGCCGACCATTCAGAAATACCTTAGCTCCCTTCTTTGGTCCGCTTTTTCTACCCTCTTCAATCGAGGTGACTCCAAGATCAAATAGCCTTCCCTCGACTTGGCTATCTTCTGTGCCAACCGAAATGTAAGCCATCAGAGCTAGATTCTTCACGAGCCCGCAGTTGCCTGTCAAGAAACCGTTGGCAAAGAAGTTATGATTTGCATCTGCCATCGTGACATCTTCTACTATCCGGTAGTCTCCACTGTTGTCTTGGTCGAAAGTCTTAATAGTTTCCCATACTAGTCCAGCACTACCATCAAGACCTTTTGAAGCTGATGAAACCCATTCCTCATATGTTGGCATATCGAGTTCTGACACACGGGCTTGTACCGGATCTGCGCTCGTTTTGACCCAGTTTACAATATCGTGCAGACGAATGATTTTGCTATTCCACCGCAGCCCGATTTCTTTCGCGAGGATCCTCGCTTTTTGCGCTGGAGTTCCATGCATTTCTCGCCGCCTACTTCCCACATACTCAGCAACCTTCTGCCTTTCGGCAAGCAAGTCAAGATGAGTCTTGAGATAGGCGTAGGCTCGCTGAGCAAGGGATTCTCGCTTTCTGTTAAAGGTGTACCCAATCCGACCCCACAGTTTGACCAAATTCTCCACGGAGCTAGAGAAGTTGAGCTGTAGCTTCTGAGTAACTGTTCCGTCTTTGCGAGTGAAGAATCCCTTCGGAACTATTGCCTTCTCCGGAAAATCGATACCAAAACGTCTGGCCAGTGACATGACGTCACTTAGAAAAACACGAAGTGAATCCGTTCTTAAGCGCTCCTTTGACATTTTGATGGATGGAGCAATGAATACTTTACCGTTTCTCTTGTCAACAAGAGGCTTCAGCATTTCGCAACCGAAGAATGCAGCTAGGAACTCTCGCACCTCTGCATCTGAACAACTATGAAGCCATTCCGGTACCGAGAACGCCTGCATTGGCTTATCCCCGACGGGAGCACCCAGTGCTTTCATGAGGATCCAAAATGGTTTCTGATAACATACAGTCTGTGACGTCGTACCATGGATAACGCGATCAGAGAGTACTGATATAGCTTCTGCCGTGCGAATCTCGGAACTCCGGAAGCCGAGCATGGCAAGGTCATCACGAATGTCATCTAGATCTTTTGGTCGACCGATGAAATGAACTGCGACTTCCGATTTTGGCCTGCTAGAACTACCCTTACGAATCCTATAGGACAAGTGGCCGTCACCAAACACGAATCCCAAGAGACGAAGCAGTATCTGATAACGCGGGTCACTCTTTCGGAGTGGTATGAAGCCCATTCTCCTGAGAAACTCAATATGAAGTGGAACGTCAGAGAAAGGAGGGCATGCAGCAAGAAATGATTTCTCATCCAGAACAACTGCATCACTAGTGACCTCGAGTTTCCACTCAGGGCGTGCAAGAGCTGCTGGGAGAACTGCCACTTTCATTTCAGGCTTAAGGAGCCTTGCATCAAGACGTCCTTGATCAGTGTAGAATGGGTGGTCAGCCGTAGCGGATATTTCGCGACCCGTTTCGGTCTTGATATGATATAGCTTCAACGTTCGCTCCATAGCTTTATTCTTTATGAACCTTGCAACCTGAGGGTACACCGCATCAACCCTCGGTCTCCCTAGCACAGCCCATGTTGCCGACATCAAGCGAAGATTTCGCCATCTCATTTCATTTTCCAGGTTAGCTATACAACATGTTCCGCCACCTGCGGTGGCAACTAGCGTTTGAGGAACAACACAGTTTGGGCCCTCTGGTGTTTCGCTAGGGCAGACTCTGCCCCAGTGAGTCGGATGAAGATCCCTAGCTTCGAAGTGTGGCTGGCTACGACTCAGAGGAGAGATTATCCTTCTTAGGTGGCTCAATGAGGATAGATAATTGTTACGATCAAGCAGTTGACTGACACCTGCCTTCCCACCAACCCAGTTGCCAGTGGCGAGAGCATGACGCAGTCTCTCTGTAATGACGTCAGCCCTAACAGCAGTATGGATACTCGGTACACGTCCTCGTATCGCATTCCTCTCAATTTGGTATTTGATGTCTCTGCACAGGTTAAGAAAGGCTACTCTGAACAAGCTGACGAGAAGATCACCTGCTAATTTCAGTCTCTTATTAGCATAATGGTCTTTGTCGTCAGCCTCTCTTTTGCGCAATGAGAGCTCAATCAAGCGCTCAGCCATCTGCCCAACATAATAGGTCTTTCTGAGTCTGTCTTGTGAACTTGTTCCAATGTGCGGAAGCAAATACTTGTCAAGGACTTGCTCGGCACGTTTCTGTCGGTACTCGACAGTTTGTCCTACTGCAACCCTACGCCCAATGTAGTCTAAAGCTGCGCTCTGATCTGCGACGACGTCGGCTTCATGAAGGGTAGGAATGAGCTCGCGCACAGTCTCAGGGTCATCTGAAACTGCTTCACTGATCTGTTTGTCAGTGACTAACCCTAGTGCCCTCATCAATATAGCCAAAGGGATCTTACCAGGAACAGAGGGAAATGATAAACGCAGTGACCCCTCGCGGCGCCTTTCGAGCGTCACAGGCGCTCTGAACCCACGAGAAGTAGAGAACACTTTCGCTACGTGAGTATAAGCGCCGCCTGAGCTTTCCTCAATTAAGATTCTGTTTGAAGCTAGATCTTCTTGGATGACAATCACTCTTTCAGAACCATTAACTATGAAGTAGCCTCCTGGATCGTTTGGGTCTTCCCCAATCTTGATCAATTCTTCAGCGTACATCTTGGAAAGGGGGCATTTGTTGGACTTCAGCATTATGGGTAGCCGGCCAATGTACTCCTTAGAAGGTTTGTCCTCCACTTCGATTCCTGTTCTTTCGTCTTTGTGAACAAGGGTCATCTCTAGGTAGATGGGGGCTGAATATGTGAGATTCCGGATTCGAGCTTCCATTGGGTATATTTCCTTTGTAGAGCCGTCAGCTTCCTTGACTGTCGGGTTTCCAATCTCTATTTTGCCGAGTTTAATGTAGTACCCTTCAATATCAGGCTGAATCTTCCCTACTTCGTCGACAATCTGTTGAAGCCTACTCCCAACAAAGTCATTATATGAATCCAAGTGCTGGCGAGCCAGTATCCCTTCATCGATGAAGGATTGCATAACCACCCATGGATCGAGAAACTCCTTACTCAATAGCTACCAAACTCCTTTCAATCTCCAAATTCTAGCCCTTTATAATCAGTCTGTAAAAAGCAGCGTACTCGCCTGCTGTCGCACTCTTCCTTAGGATCTTTACGATATCGCCTGGTTCTCCGCCTATGGCGCGAACAACAGGGTCAGAGGCCTTAACTAGAGGAAGCCACTCAGCTTGTATGTTATATTTCTGAAGTAGCGCCTTCTTCTCATCTTCTGTGAGAATCATATGCTTTGGAATCATTTCATGTTCAAGAAAAGATTTCTTGGGTTCTTCTGTTGTCACGTGTTTATGCCTCCGCCAAGTTCCGCATAAGGCGCAAGGGTGATCCTGTCTGTGTAATTGTGGCGGGCCCGAGGGGATTTTCGGCTCTTTCGGTCAGTAATATGCTATCGAACCCCCGGCCACCGGGTTTCATCACGCTGGCGTTAGATGGTTCATTCTCTTTGTCGCAAATCTACGTTTAAAAGCCTCACCCTCTAAGGGGAAGTAACTCCTCTAAGAGTCCGGCGCTATAGGTAGGCAATCTATTTTGCCCTCTACCTGACTGAGCTACGGGCCCAAATAGTTCATGAACACCTGCAGCTATGTATGGATTGAGTGAATTCCTTATATTCTTTTCTCCTGCCTGCGCATCTCACCCCCAAATGAAGATGTGAAGCTCAGACCTTCTACACATAAGACACGCACATCGACGCGTTCTCGGCAGGAAACAGGTAATCGAGATCTACTTCTTGATTGCCCAGAAATACAGGTTGCCTTCACGGACCAGTTCCGCACTCTTGAAAGGCGTGGATTCCACAAATGCCTTGAAACTCGTTTCATCGTAGAAGCGTGACCCAAATGCCACTTCGAGCCACTTGTGGAAAACCCCGAAGAGTATTCTTTTCTGATTGGGCGCGAACGTGTCAGGAACCATGTTCTCGGTAACGATGAGGATTCCATCGTCTTTTAACAGCGAATACATGTCGACAAAGACACTGCGCCTGTAGTCTTCGTCCGGATCCATCTCGTGGAGGACTTCGTTCAACAGGATGATGTCAAACTTGCTAGGATTCATCTTTACATAGTCAGAGGTTGTCATATTGAGAATCTCAGCTCGGTCATTCCACTGGTCTCTCGTCGCA